>NZ_JAPZSY010000033.1 GCF_027532025.1 Inhella sp.
CTTCGGCGAGTTCGGCAGCACCAACAAGCTGAAGATCACCGCCCTGGGCGCCAGCACGTCGTTCGATGACGTGGGCGTGTCGGGTCAGTACAGCCAGTACAAGCAAGGCGCCACCACCCTGAAGGTGTGGAACCTCGGCGCCACGGTCAAGCTGGGCAATGGCAAGCTGATCGGGTCCTACGGCAACGCCAGCGGCGCGGCCAACCGCGACGCCACGCTCTTGGCTGTGGGTTACGACCACAGCCTGTCCAAGCGCACCACGCTGTACACCACCTACGGCAACATCAACAACAAGGGCACGTCGACCTTCAGTCTCTTGGGTGCCACGGGTGCCTCCCTGCCGTCGGCCGGCGGCAACTCGCGCGGTTACGAGTTCGGCGTTCGCCACAACTTCTGATCGTCGGGCGCCCTCCAGGCGAACCGCACAAAGGCGCCCTCGGGCGCCTTTGTTGTTTTTTGCTGGCGGTGTTCGCGGCGGTCATCCGCCACCGCTTCGGAACGGGGTCAGAGCCACCCTGGCGTTATCGGGCGACCCTTGCATGCCCTTTGTGCATGAGGTCTTGGGTTCGCCCTGCTTGCGGGCGGGGGCCGGCTTGGGGATGATGCGCGGCTTTTGTCGGCGCTGAATCGAGACGATATGTGGGTGTTTGTGTTGCGCCGCTTGGGCCAAGCCCTGGTGGTGATGGGGGTGGTGGCCCTGATTGCCTTCTCCCTGTTCCAGTTCGTGGGCGATCCGGTCGACAACATGCTGGGGCAAGAGGCCACGCCCGAGCAGCGTGAGGCTTTGCGGCGCGACCTCGGCCTGGACCGCAGCGTGGTGTTGCAGTTCGCCACCTTTGTGGGCAACGCCGTTCAGGGGGAGTTCGGCCTGTCCTTGCGCCAGCAGCGCAAGGTGTCCACGCTGATCGCCGAGGCCTTCCCCGCCACCATGGAACTGGCTCTGGCCGCCGCCTTGATTGCCGTGGTGCTGGGCATTCCGCTCGGGGTCTACACGGCCCTGCGGCGCGGCAAGCCCTTGGCGCAACTCATCATGGCGGGCTCGTTGGTGGGGGTGGCTTTGCCCACCTTCCTGATCGGCATCATGCTCATCATGGTGTTCGCAGTCGAGCTTCAGTGGTTGCCGAGCAATGGCCGCGGCGAGGTGTTGCAGTTGGGCTTTTGGACCACCGGCTTGCACCGCTGGGAAAGTGCTCGCTACCTGATCTTGCCGGCCATCACCTTGTCGTTGTTCCAGTTGGCCTTGATCGTGCGTTTGGTGCGCTCGGAGATGCTCGAAGTGCTGCGCACCGACTACATCAAATTCGCGCGGGCGCGGGGCCTGCCGGAGCGGGTGGTGCACTTCAAGCACGCTCTGCGCAACACCTTGGTGCCGGTACTCACCATCACGGGCCTGCAACTGGGCTCGCTCATCGCCTTCGCCATCATCACCGAGACGGTGTTCCAGTGGCCGGGCATGGGCCTGCTGTTCATCCAGGCGGTGCAGTTCGCTGACATCCCCGTGATGGCGGCTTACCTGAGCCTGATCTCCCTCATCTTCGTGACCATCAACTTGCTGGTGGACGTGCTCTACGTGGCCGTGGACCCGCGCCTGCGCGTGGACGGCCGTGCTGCCGGCCACTGACCGAATGCCCAACATGACGACGACGATGCAATCGCCCAGCGCTTGGCAGCGGTTTTGGGGCGGTGACGTGATGTATGCCTTCCGCCGCTCGCCGGTGGCCATGGGTTCCTTCCTGACCGTGCTGCTGTGCGTGCTGGTGGCGGTGTTGGCGCCTTGGGTGGCTCCGCACAACCCGCAGGACTTGGCCAGCTTGAACCTGATGGATGCGCAACTGCCCCCTGCCTGGATGGCCGAGGGTCGCAGCACCTTTTTGCTGGGCACCGATGGCTACGGACGCGACATCTTGTCGGCGTTGTTCTACGGCGCGCGCGTCTCCCTCATGGTGGGCTTGGGCGCGGTGCTGTTGTCGACGCTCATCGGCGTGAGCCTGGGCCTGCTGGCGGGCTTTTATGGCGGCCGCTTGGATGCCACCCTCATGCGCTTGTGCGACGTGATGCTGTCGTTCCCGGCCATCTTGGTGGCCCTGTTGATCAATGGCGTGGGGCGGGCCCTGTTCCCGAACGCAAGCGACAGCCTGGCTTACGGGGTGCTGATCTTGGCCATCGCCCTCAGCGGGTGGGTTCAGTACGCCCGCACGGTACGCGGCTCGACCCTGGTGGAACGCAACAAAGAGTACGTGCAAGCGGCGCGCGTGGTGGGTGTGGCGCCCTTGCGCATCATGCGCCGGCATGTGCTGCCCAACGTGCTCGGGCCGGTTTTGGTCTTGGCGACCATCCAGGTGGCGTCGGCCATCATCACCGAGGCCACGCTCAGCTTTCTGGGCGTGGGTGTGCCGCCCACCAATCCGTCACTGGGCACCTTGATCCGCATCGGCAACGAGTTCTTGTTCGCTGGGCAGTGGTGGATCACCCTGTTCCCGGGGCTGATGCTGGTGACCATTTCCCTGTCCGTCAACCTGCTGGGCGACTGGCTGCGCGATGCGCTCAACCCCCGACTGCGCTGATCGATGACCGTGCTGACTGCTGCTTCCCGTTTGAGCACCGAGCCTTTGCTCTCGGTGCGCGATTTGTGCGTCGAGTTCCCCACCCGCCATGGCGTGTTGCACGCGCTCGATCGCGTTTCCTTCGACATCGCGCCCGGCGAGATCCTGGGCGTGGTGGGCGAGTCGGGCGCCGGAAAATCCCTCACCGGCGCCGCCCTGATCGGCCTGTTGGAGCCTCCGGGCCGCGTGAGCGGGGGCGAGATCTGGTTTGAAGGTCGCCGCATCGACGACCTGTCGCCTGAAGCTATGCGCAGTCTGCGGGGGCGCAAGATCGGGGCCATCTTCCAAGACCCTCTGACCTCGCTGAACCCCCTGTTCACCGTGGGCCAGCAACTCACCGAGACGATTCGCGCACACCTGCCCCTGGATGCCCGCGAGGCCCGTGCGCGCGCCATCGACTTGTTGCGCCAAACCGGCATTCCAGCGCCCGAAGCGCGCATCGACCAGTACCCGCACCAGTTCAGCGGCGGCATGCGGCAACGTGTGGTGATCGCCCTGGCCCTGGCGGCCGAGCCCAAGCTCATCGTCGCCGACGAACCGACCACGGCCTTGGATGTGTCCATCCAAGCCCAGATCATCGGGTTGCTCAAACGAGTCTGCCGCGAGCACGGTGCGGCGGTGATGCTGGTCACCCACGACATGGGCGTCATTGCCGAAACCTGCGACCGCGTGGCGGTGATGTACGCCGGACGTGTGGTGGAGATCGGCCCGGTGGACCAGGTCATCAACTGCCCGGCGCACCCCTACACCATCGGCTTGATGGCCTCCATTCCCTCCATGAGCGACGAGCGCGAACGCTTGCAGCAAATCGATGGCGCCATGCCTCGCCTCAATGCCATGCCCAGCGGCTGTGCCTTCCACCCCCGCTGCCCTCAGGCGGGGCCCCGCTGCTCGCGCGAAGTGCCGGTGTTGATGGACGTGGCCAGCACCCGGGCCGCGTGCTGGGTTCACGCCGCCCAGGGGGTGTCGGCATGAGCGCCACGCCAGCTTTCATCCAAGCGCGCGACTTGGTCATGCGCTTCGACGTATCGCCGCCCTGGCTCAATCGCGTCTTGCAGGGCCAGCCGCGGCAGTTCGTCCACGCCGTGGACGGCCTGAGCTTCGATTTGCCCCGAGGTCAAACGCTGGCGCTGGTGGGCGAGAGCGGTTGCGGCAAGAGCACGGTGGCGCGCATGCTGGTGGGCCTGTACCGCCCCACGGCCGGGGATGTGGTGTTCGAGGGGCGCAGCACCCGGGAATGGTTTGCTGCCGCCGATGCACCGTCCTTGCGTCGCCGCTTGCAGATGATCTTCCAGGACCCCTACGCCAGCCTGAACCCCCGCTGGAAGGTGGCCGACATCGTGGCCGAGCCGCTGCACGAGCACCGCATCGCCACCACGCCTGCCGAGGCGGTCGATCGCGTGGGCGCCTTGCTCAGCCAAGTGGGCTTGAACCCGGCCGATGCGGCCAAGTTCCCCCACCAGTTCAGCGGCGGTCAGCGCCAACGCATCTCCATCGCTCGGGCCCTGGCTTCGGCCCCCGAGTTCCTGGTCTGCGACGAGCCCACCAGCGCGCTGGACGTGTCGGTGCAGGCTCAGGTGCTGAACCTGATGCGCGATCTGCAACAGCAGCACGGACTGACCTACTTGTTCATCAGTCACAACCTGGCCGTCGTGAGGCACATGGCCGATCAGGTGGGTGTGATGTACCTCGGTCGCCTCGTTGAGCAGGCCGACACGCGCCAGCTCTTTGCCCAGCCGCGTCACCCTTACACGCGCATGCTGCTGGATGCCATCCCTGACGTGCGGCTCACCGGTCGTCAGCGCGTGGCGGTGCAGGGCGAAGTGCCCAACCCTTTGAGTCCGCCCAGCGGTTGCAGCTTCCATCCCCGCTGCCCGCTGGCCAACGACCGCTGCCGTGCCGAGCGGCCAGCACTCCAAACGTTCCAGGGCGTCCGCGTGGCCTGCCACGCGGTGGAGGAGGGGCGCGGCTGAGCTGGCTTCAACGCGCCAGCGAGGCCGGCGGCGGGGGCAGTTTCAGTGGCCCTTTTTGGCCGCAGCCGCTCAAGGCCAACACGCCGGACAGGGCCATCACGGTGAGCCCCAGGCGCCACCAGCGCCCGACTTCTACACTGCGGTTTGCTTTCATGCCCCGCAGTGTAGAGACGCCATGTCTGCCCCGAATGCCTTGAGCGACCGCGAATACCGCGACCTGAGTGACGCCCTGCTGCGCCGGCTTGAGGCCCAGGCCGACGCATGGTTGCAGGACGACGTGATCGACATCGACGCTCAGCGCACCGGGGGTCTGCTCGAGTTCACCTTCCCCGATCGCAGCAAGATCGTGGTCAACACCCAGCCGCCCCTGCACGAAGTTTGGCTGGCCAGCAAAGCGGGTGGCTATCACTTTGCCTGGCGCGACGGCGCTTGGCGTGACACCAAGACGGGCGAGTCCTTCGACGCGGTGTTCAACCAGCAAGCCAGCCGCCAAGCCGGCCGGGGGCTGAGCATCAACGCTTGAACAGGTCCAGGATGCCCTTCTTCTCCTCCTCGGAGGCGGGCTTGGGCGCGCGGGTTTCGTCGTCGGACGTCAGGGCCGACACGCCGGCTTTGCCCGCGTACTCGTCGAAGTAGACCTCGCCGTTCACCATCAGCACGCCCTCTGGGGGTTCGATCGGGGCCGTCGGCGTGTTGCGGAGCGCGTACTGCATGAAGTCGATCCACACCGGCAGGGCCAGGCCCCCGCCGGTTTCGCGGCTGCCCAGTTTGCGCGGCTGGTCGTAGCCAATCCACACCACCGCCACGAGGCTCGGCTGGTAGCCGGCGAACCAGGCGTCGATCGAGTCGTTGGTGGTGCCCGTTTTCCCGTACAGGTCTGCTCGCTTGAGGGCGGCCTGCGCCTTGGCGGCCGTCCCACTTCGCGTCACCTCCTGCAGCAAACTCGACATCACGAAGGCGTTGCGGGCATCGAGCGTGCGGTTGTCGTCGCTGAGCACCGGCGGTTGGGCGCGGAACAGCTCGCGGCCTTTGTCGTCGGCGATGCGCTGGATCAGCGTCGATGGCAGGTAATGCCCCCCGTTGGCAAAGACGGCGTAGCCTTCGGCCATTTGCAGCGGGGTCACCGAGCCAGCGCCCAGGGCCATCGTCAGGTAGGCCGGGTGCTTGTCGGCCGCAAAGCCAAAGCGGGTCAGCCATTCTTGGGCGGGCTGCACACCCACCGCACGCAGCACGCGGATCGACACCATGTTCTTCGACTTGGCCAGCGCCGTTCGCAGCGTCATGGGCCCATCGAACTTGCCGTCGTAATTCTTGGGCTCCCAAGGGCGGCTGCCGGTGACGCCGGCATCGAAGAACAGCGGCGCGTCGTTCACCATCGTCGACGGGGTGAAGCCTCGCTCCAGGGCGGCCGAGTAAATGAAGGGCTTGAAGCTCGACCCCGGCTGCCGCCAGGCCTGCGTCACGTGGTTGAACTTGTTCTTGTTGAAGTCGAACCCCCCCACCATGGCTCGAATCGCGCCCGTGGCTGGCTCCATCGCCACCAAGGCGCCTTCGACTTCGGGCACTTGCGTGATGGCCCATTGGCCCTTGGCGTCCGGCACCAAGCGAATCACACTGCCGCGGCGGATGCGCACCTTGGGGTCGGCCCGCTCGGCCAGCCCCGAGCGCACGGCGCTCAAGCCCTCGCCCGTGACGGTGATGGTTTCGCCGTTTTGCGGCAAGGCAAGCACTTGGCGGGGCGACGCCTGCAACACCACTGCGGCCACCAACTCGCCATTGGGTGGGTAGTCCGCCAGCGCCTCAGCCACACGGGCATCCACCGCGTTGTCGTCGGCCGGGAGGTCGACATAGGCTTCCGGCCCGCGGTAGAGCTGCCGGCGCTCGTAGTCCAGCAGGCCGCGCCGCAGGGCTTGGTAGGCCACCTTTTGTTCGTCCAGCCGCACCGACAGGGTGACGTGCAGGCCGCGCGTGTAGGCCTCTTCGCCGTACCGCGAGACGATCAACTGCCGCGCGGCCTCGGCGGCATAGTCCGCCCCATGGCCACCGCTCACGCCGCGGCGAATCTTCAGTTGCTCGGCCTTGGCTTCTCGGTGTTCGGCCGCCGAGATGAAGCCCGCCTCCAGCATGCGGTCGATGATGTATTGCTGCCGAATGCGTGCCCGCCTTGGGTTCGTGATCGGGTTGTAGGCGGAAGGCGCCTTGGGCAGCCCCGCCAGCATGGCGGCTTCCGCGATGGACACGTCCTTCAGCGGCTTGCCGAAGTACACCTCGCTGGCTGCCGCGAAGCCGTAGGCTCGGTGCCCCAGGAAGATCTGGTTCATGTAAACCTCGAGAATCTTGCGCTTGGAGAGTGCCGCTTCAATTCGCAAGGCCAGCAGAATCTCGTAGATCTTCCGACTTAGGGTTTTCTCGGAGCTGAGGTAGAAATTCCGGGCCACTTGCATCGTGATGGTCGATGCGCCTTGGCTTCGGGATTCCGTCAAATTGGCCAGACCCGCGCGCAGTACCCCGACATAGTCCACGCCTCCGTGTTGGTAGAAACGCGAATCCTCGATGGCCAGCACGGCGTTCTGCATGACCAGAGGAATGTCGTCGATGGGCAGGTGCTGCCGCCGCTCTTCGCCGAACTCGGCCAGCAGCTGGCCCTCGGCGGACCAAACTCTGAGCGGTTGTCTGGGGCGGTACTCCGTCAAGCCCGACACATCAGGCAGGTTGGGGTAGGCGCTGGTGAGAACGATGGCCAGGACCAGCATGCCCGCGGCCCCCAGGGCCAGCGGGGTTCCCAGGAGCCACCAGACCCATCGGCCAACCGTGCGCCGAGGCGGCGTGGTGGCGTTGGCGGCGTGGCTGTGCGTTCGGGTCATGCGGATTTCAAGCTGACCGCATTATAGAAACCGGGCCGCTCTCCTCATGGCAAACCATGAGTGTGGCGCGAACACGTCGTTACATCTTGCGGTTCGACGACCACGACTGCACGATTCCAATGCTCCTTTGCGTGGCAAAGTGCAAAGCGCACAAAGGCTTTACTGCTAGCATGCAAGTAAGTTCTTAAGTCATTGGCCTTCGAGGCTTATGGGGATGACATGGGGTTTCTGGATGGTTTGATGGGGCGCAAGCGCCCACCCCTGTTGGGGCTCGACCTCAGTTCCACCAGCGTCAAGCTGGTGGAGTTGGGTCAAAACAAGGCCGGCGAATATGTTGTCGAGCGGTTTGCCTCCGAGCCCTTCCAGCGTGGCTGGATCACGGACGGCAACATCGAGAAGTTCGACGAAGTCGTCGACGCCGTGCGCAAGGTCGTCACGCGCAGCGGAACACGCACCCGCCAGGTGGTGATGGGCATGCCCACATCGGCCGTGATCACCAAGCGCATCATGCTGCCGGCGGGGCTCCGTGAAGATGAAATGGATGTGCAGGTCGAGGCCGAGGCCAATCAGTACATCCCCTTTTCTCTCGACGAGGTGCAACTCGACTACTGCGTGATCGGCCCCAGCACCACCTCGGTGGGCGATGTGGAAGTGCTGATTGCGGCATCCCGCAAAGACAAGGTCCAAGACCGCCAAGGCGTGGCCGAGGCTGCGGGTCTCAAGCCGGTCATTTTGGACATCGATTCGCACGCCGCGCGCATGGCCATGGGTCGGCTCATCGCCACATTGCCCAACGAAGGGCAGGACGCGCTGGTGGCTCTCTTCGAGATCGGCGCCGAATCCACCAGCCTGAAGGTTCTGAAAGACGACGAGCAACTCTACGAACGAGATCAGGCTTTTGGCGGCGCTCAATTGACGCAACTCATCGCGAGGCAGTACGGCTTGTCGTTTGAAGAGGCCGAACAGAAGAAGCTCAGCGGCGAGCTGCCCGAAGACTACGCAACCGCTGTACTGGAGCCCTTCGTCGACACGCTGTCCCAAGAAATCGGACGGGCCCTGCAGTATTTCTTCACCAGCACGCCCCACCACAAGGTGCACTACGTGATGCTGGCGGGTGGGACTGCCACCTTGCAGGGGTTGAAGGAGCGCGTCACCGACTTGACCGGCTTCACGTGCTCGATCGTCAACCCCTTCGACAACATGGTCCCGGGCGGTGGCGTTCGAGAGGGGCGGTTTCAACGTGAAGCGGCTTCGTACCTCACCGCTTGTGGGCTGGCCATGCGGAGGTTTTTCGAATGATTTTGATCAACCTGCTCCCCTACCGCGAGGAGCGCCGCAAGCGGCGGAAACAGGCGTTCGTCGCCGGGGTGCTGTTTTCTGCGCTGCTGGGCGCGGCATTGGTGGCCTTTGGATGGCTCTTGCTGCAGCAGCAAATTGACAGCCAGCGGCAGCGCAACGAGTTCTTGACGCGAGAAAACGCCAAGCTGGACGACGAGATCAAGAGCATCGCCTCCTTGCGTCAAGAGATCGACGACTTGGTTCGGCGCCAAAAGGCGGTCGAGGCGCTGCAAGGGGAGCGCAACCTGCCGGTCAACATGCTCAACGAGCTCGTGCGGTTGGCCCCGGAGGGGGTTTACCTCTCGTCGGTGAAGCAACTCGACAAGAGCGTCCAGGTGTCAGGTTTGGCGCAATCCCAGGAGCGGGTGTCGGAGTTCTTGCGCATCGCGTCCCGGGAATCTGAGTGGTTGATCGACCCGCGGTTGGAAGAAATCAAGCTGGCCAACATCAGTGCCGCGTCCGGCAATCGCGATGCGGCCAAGCGTTTGTTCGATTTCTCCATCAAGCTCAAGGTCAAGTCCTTGGCGCCTGAGCCGGGTCCCAACAAGACGCCTGCGCCGAACGCTGCGAAAGGCTGACATGGCAGACAAATCAACTTTTGACCTGCAGGCTTGGCTGGCGGATGCCGGCAGCCAGTTCCAGGGGCTCAACACGGCGGAGCCCGGACAGTGGCCATGGCTGCCCAAGCTCGTCACCTTCATCGTCGTGGCGGTGGCGGCGGTGGTGTTGGGCTGGTTCTTGCTGCTGACGGACTTTCAAGCCCAACTGGACGGTGAAGTCGGCAAGGAGCCGGCGCTGCGAGCCGACTACACCTCCAAGGTCGCCCTGGCGGCCAATCGCCCCGAGTTGGAGAAGCAGAAGAAGCAGGTCGAGGAGTACGTCATCCAACTCGAAAAGCAGTTGCCGAGCAAGGCCGAGATGGATGCACTCTTGTCGGACATCAACCAGGCGGGCATCGGGCGCGGGCTGCAGTTTGAGTACTTCCGACCTGGGGCTGAGGTCATTCAGGACTACTACGCTGAGCAGCCCATTGCTTTGAGGGTGAACGGCCGCTATCACGACTTCGGCACCTTTGCCGGCGACGTGGCCAACCTTTCGCGCATCGTCACCCTGCACAACTTTCAGATCGGTCAAGCCAACAACAAAGAGCCCGGTTTGCTGTTCCTCGAAACCACGGCGCGCACCTACCGCTATTTGGACGCAGCCGAAGTCGAAGAGCAAAAACGCGCCAAAGCCAAAGAGAAAGAAAAGGCCCAGGCAGGAGGCAAGAAATGATCATGCTTCGTGGCTCTCTCCTCGGCTTGACCGTGGTCTTGCTGGCCGGGTGCACCTCGAATTTGGACGAATTGCAGGCTTGGGCAGATGCCGAGCGCCGCGCGGCCAAGCCGTCGGTCAAGCCCATCGACGCCCCCAAGCGATTCGTGCCGCAGGCCTACGAGGCCGTGGCTGCGGTGGACCCCTTCAGCACCCAAAAATTGGTGGCGGCTGGGCGGCAAGATGCCGTTCAGCCCAATTCGCTGCTGACGGCAGAGTTGAACCGCCGTCGCGAGCCCCTGGAGGCGTTTCCGCTGGATGGGATGGCGATGGTGGGCAGCATGGCGCGCAAAGATGGCCGCTATGCCATCCTGAAAGTCGACAACCTGTTGCACTACGTGAAGCGAGGCGACTACATCGGCCAGAACTTCGGGCGCATCGTGAAGATCGAAGAGTCCGAATTGACACTTCGTGAAGTCGTCCAAGATTCGACGGGTGATTGGGTAGAGCGAATGAGCACGCTGCAACTCCAGGAGGCTGCGCGATGACTAAATTGCAGGAGAGCTTTGTGAAGCGAATCGGATGGGCGCTGACGGCAGCGCTGACTTTGACCCTCCCGGGATGGGCCTGGGCCCAAAACGCCATCCGCTCGATCCAGTCCGGGCAGCAGGCGGGCGTCGATGTGGTGCGCATCGAGTTCGACCAGCCTTTGCCGGCTGTGCCCAACGGCTTCACTGTGCAAAACCCGCCGCGCATCGCCCTGGACTTGAGCGGCGTGAGCAATGGACTCGGCCGGCAAGCGGTCGACATCAACCAGGGCAATTTGCGCTCGGCGGCGGTGGCTCAATCGGGCGAACGCACTCGCTTGGTGCTCAACCTGCGCTCGGCCACGGGCTACAAGGCGGAGTTGCAGGGCAAAGCCCTGGTCTTGGTGCTCGAACAACCTGGTGCTTCGGCCTCTTCGGAGCCGGTGCATTTCGCGCCCAGCCAGAACGCCGCGCCGATGGCCTTGCGTGACATTGACTTCCGTCGCGGCCAGGATGGATCTGGCCGGATCGTGGTCGCGCTGCCCAGTGCCCAAGTGGGGGTCGACATCCAACAGCAGGGGCGTTTCCTGATCGTGGATTTCCTGAAGTCCAGTTTGCCCGCCGACCTGCGCCGACGTTTCGATGTCACCGACTTTGGCACGCCCGTGCACTCGATGGTCGCCAGCCAGTCAGGCGATCGCGTTCGCTTGACCGTCGAACCGCGCGGCGAGTGGGAGCACAGCGCGTACCAAAGCGACAACCAGTTCGTGTTGGAAGTTCGGCCGCTGCGAGTCGATCCCAACAAGCTGACCCAAGGCCCCGGCTACAACGGCGAGAAGGTTTCGTTCAACTTCCAGAACATCGAAGTTCGCGCCCTGCTGCAAGTCATCGCCGACTTCACGCAGTTCAACGTCGTGACCAGCGACACCGTCACTGGCTCGATCACCTTGCGCTTGAAGGATGTCCCCTGGGACCAAGCCCTGGAAATCATCCTGCAAGCCAAGGGCCTGGGGCTGCGCAAGACCGGCAACGTCCTGTGGATCGCGCCGAAGGACGAGTTGGCCGCCAAAGAGAAGGCCGATCTCGAAGCCAAGGCCGCCGTGGCCTCTCTCGAGCCTCTCAAGACCCAAGCCTTCCAACTCAACTACGCCAAAGCCGAACAGATCAGCCAACTACTCTCGGGCTCGGGTGCCGGCGGCGCGAGCGCAGGCCAGGGTTCCTCCTCGGGCACACGGGTGCTTTCAGCCCGCGGCAATGTGGCCTTTGAGCAGCGCACCAACCAACTGTTCGTCACCGACATCCCCTCCAAATTGGAAGAGGTGCAAGCGCTCCTTCAGCGGGTGGACGTGCCAGTGCGCCAGGTGCTGATCGAGGCGCGAATCGTCGAAGCCGACGACCGGTTCGGTCGCACGCTGGGTGTCAAACTGGGCGGTTCCGACGCGCGCGGTCTGCGGGGTGGCATTCCCGGTTACAACGTGAGTGGCGGCAACTACCTGTCCTTCGGGGGCAACTACTCGGCCACGGGCTACCAAACGGGACAGTCGCCCCAGGTGGACTTCGGCAACACCCAATTCGTCAACCTGCCGGCCTCTGCGATCAACAGCGTCAACCCGGTGACGATCGCCGCGACCTTGTTCAGCGCCACCGCCAACCGGTTCCTGAACCTGGAGCTCTCGGCGCTCGAGGCGGATGGGCGCGGTAAAGTGGTGTCAAGCCCCCGCGTCGTCACGTCCGACCAGACCAAGGCTTTGGTGGAGCAGGGCGAGGAAATCCCCTACCAGCAAGCCACCAGCAGCGGCGCCACCTCGGTGACCTTCAAGAAGGCCGTCTTGAAGTTGGAGGTGACGCCCCAGATCACGCCCGAGGGCAGCGTCATCCTCGATGTGGACGTGAACAAAGACAGCCGCGGCATCCTGACGCCCCAGGGCTATGCCATCGACAACAAGCACGTTCGCACGCAAGTGCTCGTGGAAAACGGCGGTACCGTGGTCATCGGCGGCATCTTCACCGTGACGGAGAACGACAACGTCAACAAGGTGCCGGTCTTGGGCGACATCCCCTATGTCGGTGGACTGTTCCGCAACAAGTCGCGCAGCCAGAACAAGACTGAGTTGCTGGTGTTCCTGACCCCCAAAGTCATCAGCGACCGCGCAGCCATGCGCTGAAATCGAGAGGCAGCAATGATTTCCTGGATGAAGACCTTGAAGGCGCGCTCGCTGGCCGCCTTGCTGATGGCGGCGACCTTGGTTGCTTGTGGTGGTGGTGGTGGTTCTGCCGGAACGCCTTCCTTTCCGCCGGGTGGTGGCGGAGATGGCGGCGGTGGTCAAACCAAGCCAGCAGCCACTGTTTCGGTGGCCCTGTCCAGCGCCACGGTCACGGCGGCATCGCCTGCCACTGTTACGGTTACGGTGCTGAACCGCGCTGGGGCCGGCTTGCCAGGTAAGGTGGTTGTGTTTTCCAGCCCGCTGGGTCTTGGCAAGTTCAGTGCCCCCTCGGCTCTGACCAACGCCAACGGTGTGGCTACGGTGCAGTTGTCTCCTGTCAGCGCCACTGCCACTGGTGCTGACACCGTGGTGGCCAAGGTGGCCGTCGATGAAACGGAGTTCAGCGGGAATGCTGGTTTTCAGTTGACCGCCACCAACGTTACCTTGACGTCCTTCACATCCGACTTGGGCGGTGGTGCACTGAGCGCCTACGGCCAGACCGGTTTGACGGTGGTGTTGGGTAACACAACGGCCGGTGTGCCGGTTAATGTGGTGGTGACATCGAACTGCGTAAGCTTGGGCAAGGCGACACTGACTCCAGCCAGTGTCAGCACGTCCACGGGGCGTGCAGTGTTCACTTACCGGGACAATGGTTGCGGCGCCGCCGCTACTAGCGATGCCCTGCAGGCCTCGATCACGGGCACGACAGCGACGTCCAACCTGAACTTGAGCCTGACGCAGCCGGCGGTGTCGAGCATCGCATTCGTCTCGGCCTCGCCCGACACGATCTACCTCAAGGGCTCGGGCTACGTTGAGAACTCCACCGTGAAGTTCCGCGTTGTTGATGCCAACGGCAATGGTGTGCCGCAGCAGTCGGTATCTTTCGCGCCGACGACCTTGGCCGGTGGCCTACTGGTCGACGGACAATCCGGCACCTTCCAGAAGTTGACTGACACGAATGGCGAGGTCACGGTTCGCGTTAACGCAGGGACTGTGCCAACCCCGGTGCGCATCCGGGCTACCTTGGTGGGCAGTTCGATCTCAACCGTGTCCAGCAACCTGTCGATCGCCGTGGGTTTGCCGTCGCAGTTGAACTTCTCGCTGAGCCAAGGCACGATCAACATTGAAGGATACGACTACGACGGCACCGCGAACACCTACACGATCATCGCGTCCGACCGCCTGGGAAACCCGGTGCCGGAAGGCACTTCGGTCAACTTCGTTGCCGAAGGCGGCCAGATACAGGCCATCCGCCAGTCGACCGTTGTCAACGGATTGTCGACGATCACTGCCAACTACCTGAGCTCGGCACCCAAGCCACTGGATGGCCGCATCACGGTGCTGGCCTATGCGCTGGGTGAAAAGAGTTTCTTGGATGCCAACGGCAATAACGTTTACGACTCGGGCGAGGACTACCAAGACCTTGGCGACGTGTTCCTAGATCGCTTGTACAACTTCGGAGGTCGCGAAAAGGGCACGGCCTACGGTACGCCTACCAATCCCGGCCGTTTTGATCCAAGCACCGGCTTCAACGCCGCCGAAGATCAGGTCATTTCACTGGGTTATGCCGGATCGAGCGCCTGTGTCGCCTCGGCCTCTTCACTGCTGGACCTGTCCGTTTCCATCCCCGTCAAGCCTAGCACCTGCAGTGTGGGTTGGGGGCAAGCCTACGTGCGTCGCGCCACGGAAACCGTCCTGTCGCGTTCGACTCCGCGCATGCTGTACGGCACGAGCAGCCAAGTGATGGGAGGTGGCGTCCTGCAGGCGGCAAGCGCGGCCGGCTGCCCGCGCACCGTGAACCTGCGCCTCTTCTACGACGGCAGCGATACGCCCCAAACGATCGATTTCTACGTTGCGGGGAGCGGGGGCACTTTCTACAACACCGGTACGCAAGGCGCATTCAGCCTGATCGTGGCCGACAGCAACCCGGTCGCTTACAACCCAATGCCGGCCGGCACGATCGTGGCTGTCCAAGCGAGTTCGGGTCTTACGCCGACGCTGCTGGGGGGGTCGCCCGTGCCTAGCACGTCTTACCCGACGGGGCTGACCATCGGTTACAAGTTCGACGACACAACGACGACTGGCTCGATCACCGTCACCACGACTTCCCCGCGGGGTGTGGGGACGGTCGCAACCACCATCAATCTGGTGAAGGACGCCGCATCGGGAACCGTGGTGACTTGCCCGTGATCGTGGCCTTGGTGGGCTTGCCCGGTTCGGGCAAGTCCAGCGTGGCGCGGCAATTGGGGCGCGCCTGGGGCTGGCCGGTGGTGGACACCGACCAGCGCCTCGAATCCCGGATCGGGCAGTCGATTCGGGATTTTTTTTCGCAGCATGGCGAGGCGGCCTTTCGCGACCTCGAGGCCGAGGTGCTGACTGCCTCTCTGGCGGAGCCGGGCGCTTTCGTGCTATCCACGGGTGGCGGCATTGTGTTGCGGGAAGAGAACCGGCATGCCTTGAAGTCCCGCTCGCAGGTGTTCTACCTGCGCACCAGCGTGGAGGAATTGGTGAGCCGGCTGCGCAGCGACACCACGCGCCCCTTGCTGCAGGGGGTTGACCCGCGACAGAAACTGCGGGAGTTGATGGCCGTGCGCGATCCGCTGTACCGCAGCACGGCGCACTACGTGGTGGAAGCCCGCCGTCCCTCGGTGTCGGGCATGTCGCATTGGATCCAGATGCAGATGGAACTCGGTGGGCATTTGGTATGTGCCCCTGCGGTCGCCGACGGACAGAGCGCTCCATCGACCGCGACATCGGCAAACGCCGCCAGGCACGAAGCCTCGCCGCCTACACTCGGCGTGTGACTGATTCTGCTGTGAACGCGCTTGCCGTGGAGCGCTTCGACCCGGTGCCGCTGCCTGCCTTCCAACCCATCGCGAACACCACGCCCTTGTGGATCGAATTGGGAGATGCGCGCCGCTACCCCATCGAATTCGGCCCTTGGTCGGGCGCTAGCAGGCGGGGGGGGGCGGCCTTGATCGTCACGAATGAACGCGTGGGGCCACTGTACGCTCAGCGCCTTCGTGCCGCGGTGGTAGATCGGCATCGCACGGTGGCAGTGCGGGTGCTGCCGGATGGCGAGGCGCACAAGGACTGGGCCTCGGTGTCGGCCATCCTCGATGCCCTGGTGGAACTGGGTGCTGACCGCGGCAGCACCGTTTACGCGCTGGGGGGCGGTGTGATCGGCGACTTGGCGGGCTTTGCCGCGGCGTCGTATATGCGGGGCATCGACTTCGTTCAAGTGCCAACCACGCTGCTGGCCCAGGTCGATTCGTCCGTCGGCGGCAAGACCGGGTTCAACCATGCGCGAGGCAAGAACCTCATCGGGGCCTTCCACCAACCTAAAGCGGTTTGGATCGATTTGCAGACGCTAGCCACCCTGCCCGACCGTGAGTACCGAGCCGGATTGGCGGAGATGGTGAAGTACGGTCCCATTGCGGACCCGGCATTCTTCGAGTGGCTAGAGCGTGAGGTCGATGCTTTGAATGCGCGGGACCCGCTCGTCCTCTCAGTGGCGGTGCGCCGCAGTTGCCAAATCAAGGCAGCCGTGGTTGCAGCCGATGAGCACGAGGGCGGGATCCGCGCGGTGCTCAACTTGGGCCACACCTTTGGCCATGCCCTTGAAGCGGGGCTCGGCTACGGCGAGATCTTGCACGGTGAAGCGGTTGCTATGGGCATGGTGATAGCGGCGCAGGCCTCGATGGATGCGCTGGGCTGCGACTCCGTGGTATTGCGTCGGCTGAAAGGCCTGCTCGAGCGCTTGGGCTTGAACACTGTGGCCCCCGCGTTGTCTCCCGGTCGATTTATCGCACTGATGATGGGCGATAAGAAGAACCAAGGCGGTGCCATCCGCTATGTCTTGCTGGAAGGGATGGGGCGACCTGTGCTGGCCAGGCTCCCACATGCATTGGCCCTGCGGGCCATCGCCGCCCACAGCGTGGCCCCGTGAGTTGTTTGGCTCCGTGCGCGAGCGACTCGGCCAAGACCCGCGGCCGCAAGATCCATGAGCCACCCGCGTGGGACCGCGATGCTTTCCAGCGGGACCGCGACCGCATCGTTCACAGTTCGGCGTTTCGGCGCCTCGTTTACAAGACGCAGGTCTTTCTCAACCATGAAGGCGATTTGTTTCGCACCCGGCTGACGCACAGCTTGGAATTGGCTCAGTTGGCCCGCTCCATGGCGCGCAACCTGGGCTTGAACGAGGACCTCACCGAAGCCATCGCCTTGGCCCATGACCTGGGCCACACGCCTTTTGGGCACGCCGGGCAAACCGCCCTCAATCGCTGCATGGCCGCGCACGGTGGCTTTGAGCACAACCTGCAAAGCCTCCGAGTCGTCGATCGTTTGGAGCACCGTTACCCGGGCTTTGTCGGGCTGAACCTGTGCTTTGAGACGCGGGAGGGCATCCTGAAGCACTGCAGCGCGGTGCGGGCCCAGCAGTTGGAGGCCGAGGAGCCGCAGGGCGTAGCGTCGCGCTTTTTGCGTGGGGGCCAGCCCTCGCTGGAGGCCCAGTTGTGCAATCTGGCCGACGAAATCGCCTACAGCGCGCATGACGTTGACGATGGCGTGCGTTCGGGGTTGCTGTCGGTTGAGTTGATCCAAACACAGCCTTTGTTGGCGCGCATGTTGGCCGAAGCCGAGGCCGAGGGGGCCGACCCGCGTTTGACGCCGACGTCGCGCGTCTGGCTCTACACGGCGCTGCGTCGTTTGCTTCGCGAGTGCGCCATGGACCTCGTCATTCACACGCTGGAGCGACTGACAGAGCATGCGCCGATCGATGTCGACGCGGTGCGTGCCGGTCCACCCTTGGTCGCTTTCAGTCCGACGATGCGCGCTGAGTTGACGGCCTTGAAGCGCTTTTTGTTCAAGCACCTCTATCGCACCCCAGCGGTTGAGGCGCAGATGACCAAGGCGCAGCGCGTGGTGGAAGACCTGTTCCATCACTACCTTCACGAGGGTCTGCCCGAAGGGGCCCGCGAGGCTGAAACGCCCGAACGCGCCGTGGCCGACTACCTGGCCGGCATGACCGATCGATTCGCCCTGCGCGAGCACGCACGGATCACGGGTCAGCGTTGGTTCGATCCCGACTGACCCTTCGGCGCAGCGCCTTGCGCTGAAAATGGGGCCAGAGTCGCCGGCAGGGCCGGTGAAGGAGTCAGCGTGGCCCGTCAACCCCGTCTGGTGCTGCCCGGCGAAATGCATCACGTCTTGCAGCGTGGGCACAACCGCCAACCCATCTTCATGGACGACGCCGACCGTCGTCTCTACTTGGACCAACTGCGGGAGGCCACGCGCTTGCATGGCGTGCAGGTTCACGCCTACGTGCTCATGCCCAACCATGTGCATCTGCTGGCCACGCCTGCGGAACCGCAAAGCCTTGCGCGGGCCATGCAGACCCTGGGGCGACGTTACGTGGGGCCCTTCAACCAGCGCCACCAGCGCAGTGGCACGCTGTGGGAAGGGCGCTTTCGCACCGCCTTGGTGGAGACGCCAAGGCACTTTCTGGAAGCCCTGGTCTACGTCGAGCAGCACCCCGTGCGGGCTGGCTTGACCGAGCGCGCCTCCGACCATCCCTGGAGCAGTGCGCGCCACCATTTGGGCTTCCATCGGGATCCCCTCATCGCGGAGCACCGGGACTATTGGCTGTTGGGCAACACCCCGTTCGAGCGCGAGGCGCAGGTTCGGCGTGCGTTGGATCAGCCCCAGGCCGACGATTGGCTCGAGCGAATGGGGCGGCATGCCCACACCGGTTGGCCGTTGATGAGTCCAGAGGCCATGCACGCCTTGGCGCATGCGCAAGGGCGGGTGCTGGCGCCGCGGCCGCGAGGGCGGCCTGCGGTCGTTCCGGTCCAGCGGTCCAATGCAAGCCCCGATCCATGACTCTGTCCCCAATTTGTTAGCATCGACCTTGGTGTCCAAGCTCTAATTGACTCTGACCCCAATTGGTTTCCAGTCGGGTACAGCGGGAACGCTTGTAGGCTTCGGGCCCATCTGACGGCTGGGGTTTGAACGGTGGGCGCTCGCGCGACCGGAAGCCTCCAGCGGTTGCCGAAGGAGCCCCACCATGACCCCATCGCTTGACGCCACCACCCAACGCCCTGCAGACCTGACTGAACGTCAGACCCTGGCCGCGCACGGCTTGTACCGGCCTGACGCCGAAAAAGACGCCTGTGGCGTGGGCTTCGTGGCGCACATCAAAGGCCAACGAAGCCACGGCATCGTGGAGCAGGGCTTGAAGATCCTTGAAAACCTCGACCACCGCGGTGCGGTCGGCGCTGACAAGCTGATGGGCGACGGCGCGGGCATCTTGATCCAGCTGCCCGACGAGTTTTACCGCGCCGAGATGGCGACGCAGGGCGTGCACCTACCGCCGCCTGGCGAATACGGCGTGGGCATGATCTTCTTGCCCAAAGAACACGCCTCGCGCCTGGCTTGCATCCAAGAATTGGAGCGTGCCGTCAAGGCCGAGGGGCAGGTGGTGCTGGGCTGGCGCGACGTGCCGGTGGACCGCGACATGCCCATGTCGCCCACGGTGCGCGACAAGGAGCCGGTGCTCAAGCAAATCTTCATCGGCCGTGGCCCCGACGTCATCGTGCCCGACGCCCTGGAGCGCAAGCTGTACGTCATCCGCAAGACGGCCAGCTCTGCCATCCAAGCGCTGAAGCTGACGCACAGCCGCGAGTACTACGTGCCCAGCATGAGCTGCCGCACGGTGATCTACAAGGGCCTGCTGCTGGCCGACCAAGTCGGCACCTACTACAAGGACCTCCAAGACCCGCGCGTGGTCTCGGCCCTGGCGCTGGTGCACCAGCGCTTCTCGACCAACACTTTCCCCGAATGGCCCTTGGCCCACCCCTACCGGATGGTGGCGCACAACGGCGAGATCAACACCGTCAAGGGCAACTTCAACTGGATGCGCGCCCGCGAAGGCGTGATGAAGTCGCCCGTGCTGGGCGACGACCTGAAGAAGCTCTACCCCATCAGCATGGAGGGGCAGAGCGACACCGCGGTGTTCGACAACGCGCTGGAGCTGTTGGTGATGGCGGGCTACCCCTTGGCCCACGCCGCCATGATGATGATCCCCGAAGCCTGGGAGCAGCACGAGCTCATGGACGAGCGCCGCCGCGCCTTCTACGAGTACCACGCCGCCATGATGGAGCCCTGGGACGGCCCGGCGGCCATGGTGTTCACCGACGGCCGCCAGATCGGCGCCACCCTGGACCGCAACGGCCTGCGCCCGGCGCGCTACATCGTCACCGACGACGACCTGGTGGTGCTGGCCTCCGAGTCCGGCGTGTTGCCCATTCCCGAAAACAAGATCGTCAAGAAGTGGCGCCTGCAGCCGGGCAAGATGTTCCTGATCGACTTGGAGCAGGGCCGCATCGTCGAGGACGACGAACTCAAAGCCCAACTGGCCAGCAGCCGTCCCTACCGGCAGTGGATCGAGAACGTGCGCATCAAGCTCGACAGCATCGACGTGCCCGCCACCGGCCCTTCCGCCTTTGCTGACAGCTTGCTGGACCGCCAACAGGCCTTTGGCACCACGCAAGAAGACATCAAGTTCCTGCTCAGCCCCATGGCCACCAACGGCGAAGAGGGCATCGGCTCCATGGGCAACGACTCGCCCTTGGCCGTGTTGAGCGACAAGAACAAGCCGCTCTACAACTACTTCAAGCAGCTATTTGCGCAGGTCACGAACCCGCCGATCGACCCGATCCGCGAAGCCATCGTGATGTCGCTCAACAGCTTCATCGGCCCCAAGCCCAACCTGCTGGACATCAACGCCATCAACCCGCCGGTGCGCCTGGAGGTGGACCAGCCCGTGCTGGACTTCGCCGACATGCGCCGCCTGCGCGACATCGCGCAGCACACCCACGGCAAGTTCAAGAGCTACGAGCTGGACATTTGCTACCCGGTGGCCTGGGGCAAGGAAGGCATCGAGGCCAAGTTGGCCAGCCTGTGCGCCGAGGTGGTGGACGCCCAAAAGAGCGGCCACAACATCATCTTGATCACCGACCGTCACGCCAGCCGCGAGCAAGTGGCCATCCCGGCGCTCTTGGCGCTCTCGGCCATGCACCACCACCTGGTGCGCGAGGGCCTGCGCACGACGGTGGGCCTGGTGGTCGAGACCGCTTCGGCCCGCGAGGTGCATCACTTTGCGGTGCTCGCCGGCTACGGCGCCGAGGCCGTGCACCCCTACTTGGCGCTGGAGACCCTGGTCGCGCTGCACAAGGACCTGCCCGGTGACCTGAGCGCCGAGAAGGCGATCTACAACTACACCAAGGCCATCGGCAAGGGCCTGTCCAAGATCATGTCCAAGATGGGCGTGAGCACCTACATGTCCTACTGCGGCGCACAGCTGTTCGAAGCCGTGGGCCTGCAGAAAGACCTGGTGAGCAAGTACTTCCGCGGCACGCCCACCCAAGTGGGCGGCATCGGCATCTTCGAGGTGGCCGAAGAAGCCCTGCGCATGCACCGCGCCGCCTACGGCAACGACCCCGTGCTGGCCAACGCGCTGGACGCCGGTGGCGAATACGCCTGGCGCGTGCGCGGCGAAGAGCACATGTGGACGCCGGACGCCATCGCCAAGCTTCAGCACAGCACGCGGGCCAACAGCTTCGAGACCTACAAAGACTACGCGCAGATCATCAACGACCAGAGCCGCCGGCACATGACCCTGCGTGGCCTGTTCGAGTTCAAGTTCGACCCCAGCCAAGCCATCTCGCTGGACGAGGTGGAGCCCGCGGCCGAAATCGTCAAGCGCTTTGCCACGGGCGCCATGTCGCTGGGCTCCATCTCCACCGAGGCGCACTCCACGCTGGCCATTGCCATGAACCGCATCGGCGGCAAGAGCAACACCGGCGAGGGCGGCGAAGACCCGGCGCGCTACCGCAACGAGCTCAAGGGCATCACCATCGCCGACGGCACCAAGGTCAGCCAAGTCATCGGCTCCAAGGTGGTCGAGGCCGACTACACCTTGAAGGCCGGCGACAGCCTGCGCAGCAAGATCAAGCAGGTGGCCTCGGGCCGTTTTGGCGTGACCACCGAGTACCTGGTCAGCGCCGACCAGATCCAAATCAAGATGGCGCAAGGCGCCAAGCCGGGCGAGGGCGGTCAGCTGCCCGGCGGCAAGGTGTCGGAGTACATCGGCTTCCTGCGCTATTCGGTGCCGGGCGTGGGCCTCATCAGCCCGCCGCCGCACCACGACATCTATTCCATCGAAGACCTGGCGCAGCTCATCCACGACCTGAAGAACGTGAACCCACGCGCCGACATCAGCGTCAAGCTGGTGTCCGAAGTGGGCGTGGGCACCATCGCCGCGGGCGTGGCCAAGTGCAAGGCCGACCATGTGGTCATCGCCGGCCACGATGGCGGCACCGGCGCTTCGCCGTGGTCGTCCATCAAACACGCCGGCACGCCGTGGGAGTTGGGCCTGGCCGAGACGCAACAAACCTTGGTGCTGAACCGCCTGCGCAGCCGCATCCGCGTGCAGGTGGACGGTCAACTCAAGACCGGCCGCGACGTGGTCATCGGTGCGCTGCTGGGCGCCGACGAGTTCGGCTTTGCCACCGCGCCGCTGGTGGTGGCGGGCTGCATCATGATGCGCAAGTGCCACCTCAACACCTGCCCCGTGGGCGTGGCCACGCAAGACCCCGTGCTGCGCGCCAAGTTCACCGGCCAGCCCGAGCACGTCGTCAACTACTTCTTCTTCATCGCCGAAGAGGTGCGCGCACTGATGGCCCAGCTGGGGGTGCGCAAGTTCGACGACCTCATCGGCCGCGCCGACCTGCTCGACACCCGCAAGGGTGTCAGTCACTGGAAGGCCAAGGGCCTGGACTTTGGCCGCGTCTTCCACCTGCCCAACGTGCCGGCCGACGTGGCCCGTCGCCAGGTTGAAACCCAAGAGCACGGCCTGGAAAAGGCGCTGGACAACAAGCTGATCCAGCGTTGCCTGCCGGCCCTGGAGAAGGGCGAACGCGTGCAGTTCATGGAAGACGCCAAGAACCTCAACCGCTCCGTGGGCGCCATGCTCTCCGGCGAGTTGATCCGGCGCCGGCCCGAAGGACTGCCGGACCACACCATCTTCATGCAGATGGAAGGCCACGGTGGCCAGAGCTTCGGTGCCTTCTTGGCCGCTGGCATCACGCAGTACCTGATCGGCGACGCCAACGACTACGCGGGCAAGGGCCTGAGCGGCGGCCGCGTGGTGGTGCGCCCCAGCATCGACTTCCGCGGCGACGCCAGCAGCAACATCATCGTGGGCAACACGGCGCTGTACGGCGCCACCAGCGGTGAGGCCTTCTTCCGCGGCGTGGCTGGCGAGCGCTTTGCCGTGCGCCTGTCGGGCGCCACCACGGTGGTGGAAGGCACGGGCGACCACGGCTGCGAATACATGACCGGCGGCACGGTCGTCGTGCTGGGCAAGACGGGCCGCAACTTCGCGGCGGGCATGAGCGGTGGCGTGGCCTACGTGTACGACGAGGACGGCCAGTTCGCCAAGCGCTGCAACCCCAGCATGGTTGCCTTGGACAAGGTGCTGCCGCGTGAGGAGCAAGAAGCCAGCAGCGCCCCCGGCAGTTGGCACCGCGCCGGTCAGGGCCCCGAGGCCGACGAGGCCATCCTCAAGCGCTTGATCGAAGCGCACCACAAGTGGACGGGCTCGCTGCGCGCCCGCCAACTGCTGGACCACTGGGCCGACAGCCGCGCCAAGTTCGTCAAGGTCTTCCCCCACGAGTACAAGCGCGCCCTGTCGGAAATGGCCGCCAAGGCTGCCAGCGTCGAAGCCAGCGAAGCCGTGGCCAAAGCCGCCGGCAAGAGCAGCAAGACCCGCGCCCCCGCCAAGTAATCAAGCAAGCAAGCGAGCGAGAGATCCATCATGGGAAAAGTCACCGGCTTCATGGAATACGAGCGGCTGGAAGAGGGCTACGAGCCCGTGCCCAAGCGCCTCAAGACCTGGAAAGAGTTCGTCATCGGCCTGAGCGCTGAAGAGAGCCAAAAGCAGGCGGCGCGCTGCATGGACTGCGGCACGCCCTTCTGCAACAACGGCTGCCCGGTCAACAACGTCATCCCCGACTTCAACGACCTCGTCTACCGGCAGGACTGGCAGCAAGCCATCGCCGTGCTGCACAGCACCAACAACTTTCCCGAGTTCACCGGACGCGTGTGCCCCGCGCCTTGTGAGGCCGCCTGCACGCTCAACGTCAACGACGACGCCGTGGGCATCAAGTCCATCGAGCACGCCATCATCGACCGCGCTTGGCGCGAGGGTTGGGTTCAGCCGCAGCCCGCCGCCCTGAAGACGGGCAAGAAGGTCGCGGTCGTTGGCTCCGGCCCCGCGGGTTTGGCCGCGGCGCAGCAACTGGCCCGGGTCGGCCATGCGGTGACGGTGTTCGAAAAGAACAGCCGCATTGGCGGTCTGCTGCGCTATGGCATTCCCGACTTCAAGATGGAGAAGTCGCACATCGACCGCCGCGTCGAGCAGATGCAGGCCGAAGGCGTCGAGTTCCGCGTCAACACCCTGGTGGGCGAGCTGCCCAAGGACGGTGCGGCCGCCAAGGTCACCAACGACGCGACCACCGTCGTCACGCCAGCCCAACTGCAGGCCGAGTTCGATGCCGTGCTGCTCACCGGCGGCGCCGAAACCCCGCGCGACCTGCCCGTGCCTGGCCGGGAGCTTGACGGCGTGCACTTCGCCATGGAGTTCCTGCCCCAGCAAAACAAGGTCGTGGCGGGCGACAAGCTCAAGGACCAGTTGCGCGCCGACGGCAAGCACGTCGTCGTCATCGGTGGGGGCGACACCGGCAGCGACTGCGTGGGCACCAGCAACCGCCACGGGGCCGCCAGCGTCACGCAGTTCGAACTGATGCCCCAGCCTCCCGAGGTCGAGAACCGCCCCATGACCTGGCCTTACTGGCCGGTCAAACTGCGCACTAGCTCCAGCCACGAGGAGGGCTGTGAGCGACAGTTCGCCATCGCCACCAAGTCCTTCAACCCCGGCACCGGCAAAGACAAAGGCCGCATCAAGAGCCTGACCACCGTCAAGCTCGAATGGCAAGGCGGCAAATTCACCGAGGTGCCGGGCAGCGAACAAGAATGGAAAGCCGACCTGGTGCTGCTGGCCATGGGCTTCACCGCCCCCATCGCCACCGTGCTCGACGCCTTCGGCGTGCAACGGGACGCCCGCGGCAACGCCAAGGCCAGCACCGATTTCACCGGCGGCTATGCCACCAACGTGCCCAAGGTGTTCGCCGCTGGCGACATGCGCCGTGGCCAGTCGCTGGTGGTGTGGGCCATTCGCGAAGGCCGCCAAGCGGCCCGGGCGGTGGACGAGTTCCTGATGGGAGCGAGCGAGCTGCCGCGCTGAGTCCTGGATTCGCCCGGCCTCGACGCGAAGCGCGGTTGGGATCGCAGCACCGGGCTGGGCCCAGCCCGCTCGGTGCTCACTGCCGACGCTGGCGCCTCAGCGCGCTGGCGGCACGGGTCCAATTGATGAGGTGCGAGCCCGACAGGAAGGTCTGGTCCATGACCGGAGCGCCTTCCGGGTCCAGGGTGGCGGCATCCAGCGCCAGCACTTGGGTGCGCAGACCCCGCGAGACGAACATGCGATCGCCGCCCTGCGACAGGGTCACACCGCGCGGTCGCTCCATCGGCAGCATTCGCTTGAAACTGCGGTCCGTCGCGCTCCAGAACGTGACCATGCCGCCAACCGGGTGGGTGACCACCACCGTGTCGGACGGCTCGTGGATGTCCACGCTCAAGGCCTCGCCCGCCATGCGCCCGGTGATTTCGACCGGTTCGGTGACGAGCTGCAAGGCGTCGTCCACGCCCGGGCGCAGGCTCAAGCCACCCAGCGCCTGCTCACCCAGCCCGGCCCGCGGCGCCGAGACCACCGCCAGGGTGCCCGATGCGGTGATGGCCAAATGGCCCGCGTTGTGCCGATCGCCCTGAATCTCCTGGCGGTGCAAAAGTTTGCGCGTCTCGACGTCCACCCAAGTGATGCAAGGTTGGTCGGCGCCCGCCTTGCCGCCGCCGTTGGTGATGACCAGAACCCGCCCCTCCTCCACCCAATGGCAATCGTGGGGGTTCAGGCCAAAGGTTGGGAAATCGCCCAGCGGCCGGAAACTGTGTGCATCCCGAACGCCGATGCGGCCTTCGCCAGTTTGGGTGATCGTCTCGGTGGAGAAGAGCCATGCGCCGTCGGCGGAGAACACGCCATGCCCGTAAAACCAGCGCCCTGGCACCGGCGGGATGAATCGACGCAATTCACCGCTCGGCAGATGGAATTCCGCACAGCCCGGCCCGATCTTTTCGAACGCCACCACCTGATGGGGCTGGTCAGGCCGGATGGCGATGGCGTGAGGCAGGAAATTGACCGCCGTGAGCGACAACTTGCGCCCCGGCCAGTCCAGCGCCCCCAGCACATAGCGCAAGGTCTTGCCGTCCCCGGGGTCCACAAAGGCGCCACCTCCCACGAGCAAATCGCCCTGCATCGACCAGGACGCTGCATCCAAAGGCGGGTGCCCAGCAAGCTGCAGCGCGCGCCGCGCGGCTTGGGGAGCCCCCTGCATGCTGACCCGGGCCGTCTTCATCGCGTGGGGGGGTGTCGCAAGGCGAGCACATGCAGGGTCCGGATGGGCTGACCATGGGGCCGCATGCCGCTCGGCGGCACCTGGGACCAGTCCAGCGTGGCAGGGATTTCATGGCTGCGCCAAGCCCCCGGGCGTTGGGGGTCCTGGGTGGCGGCAAACACGCGGTAACCGTGAGCCATGAGCAGCCCCAAAACGCCTTGGAGCGACCGGTCCGGGCGCTGGTGCAGTTCGATGGCCCAGGCGCTCACCCGGGGCAGGCGCGGCAGCGCCTCCTCCAACACCTCATGCTCGTGCCCCTCGATGTCCAGTTTCACCACCGTGACATCGGGAACCAGGGTCGCCAAGGTCTCGGCGCGCGCGGTACGCGCCCCGTGGGGGTGGACCACGCTGTTCCAGCCCGACTTGGGGGTGACCCCCGCGTGCAGCTTCACCTCGCCGGCACGGTTCGAGACCGCACAAGGCTCCACGCGCCACAGGCCGGCCGCTTCGGCGGGAATCCGCGCACCGAGCAAAGCGATGTTTTCCGCCAAGGGCTCGATCGAGACGACCTGGCTGCTGCCCCCGCCTTCCCGCCAGAAGAATGCCGACAACCGGCCCTCGTTGGCCCCCACGTCCGCAATCACCTGCTGGCGCAAGGGCAGGTTGGTGGCGTACCACTCTTCCTGCGGGGACCGTGATTCGGGGGTGGGTGGGGTTGGCATTCGGCCCAGGCCCGGCGGGCCATCGACGATCGGTTCAGTGTATCGGCAGCGTTGTGGCTCCCAAGGTCCTTGGGGGCGCCTGGGCCACGGGCGGTCGGCATCGCGGCCGGGGCCGGTTCAACCGGATCGGCCCTCCAGCGCCCAGCGTTGGCAGCGCTGAAGCTGGGACATCCTCAAGTCCATCTGGGGCGTCACTTCCGCGCGGGTCTCGACAAGGTCGAAGCGCACGCGAACGCAAAGCAGGCTTCGGGGGCCCGAGGGCTCGAAGGACGTTTGGCTGAGCGCCTGCTGCACGGCGTCGGCGTACTCCGTGGGACTGCCCGGGTTGCCGCGGACCGACACGGACTGGGCCACCCCGTCGGCGTCCACCTCCACCAGAGCCGCCACCCGGACCTCTTGAACCCCTTGAACGAAGACGTCGGGCAAGACGATGTTGGGCAAGCCCCCGGGCAGAAAGCGGGCCTGGCCCGGGGGCTCTTGGGGGGGCGTGGGCTCGCTCGAGGGCATGGTGCCGTCGATGGGGCCGTCGATGGGGCCGCTGGGTTGGTCCGATGGGCCCGCCGGATGGGGTTGAGCGATCGACACCCGAACGAGCGTCGCCCGCTGGGTCACGGGGGCCTTCGGGGCCAGTGTGGGCCGAGTGAGGTCCAGACCGCCCCCGGCCGTGAGCCACGCCACCCCGGTCGCGTGCAGCAGGGCGGAAGCGCTCCAAGCCAGCCAACGGCTGGCGGGGCTTCCCCACGAAAAACGCCCGGCTGGGGCGGCCGGGCGTTGGCGTGGAGCGTGGCAAGCGGCGTCAGTTGCCACCCAAGTCCCGCCAAGAGTGGCGTCGTGTGCCGCCCGCGGACACGTCCACGGGCAAGGCCCCGGAGGATGGCATGCGCGGGCTGTTGGACACCGTGGTGTAGCGGCGTACCGCGCCGTTGGGCAGCATGCCCACCGTGGAACGCGAGCCCAGCCCATTGAGCGGCACGCTCGCCACGCCTTGTGCCGTCACCACCGACGCACCGGTCCGGTAGTCCAGGAAGTTCACCCACCCCTGACCCTGCTCACAGACGTTGCCGGCCACCAGGATGTTGCTGGTCACGACCAGGGTGCCCAGCGCCAGGACCGGCTCTGTGGTCACCCGTTCGCTCGAGACCGGCAAATCGACGTACCAGCCACCATTCGTGGCGAGGTTAACGGGCAGCGGACTGGGCACCGACCGCACCGCAGTGGCTGCCGTGCAGGCTGCAACGCCGGTGGGACAGGTTCCGTCAACGAGCGTTTGGCGCACGAAGGCGCTGGGCGCGCTGCGGGGTTGGTCAAACGATTGATCGGTGAGGCGATCCTTGATGGCATAGATCGACTGCTGGCTGGTGTCCGAGAAATCGGACGTTCCCAGGTAGCGCCCGGTCCCCACGTAGACCATTGCATAGCTGCCCGCTTGCCCCAGTTCAGGGCGAGAGGTCACCGGTTGCGTATTGCCGCTGCCATCTTTCAAGGTGATCAGGCGCAGGGCCTCGAAGCCGGCAGGCGCGACGTTGTTGTTGACGTCGAAGCGCCACACGTTGCCCAGGTTGTCGCCGCCATACAGGCGCAGCATGGTGGCGTTGGTCTCGCCGTCGTCGTACCACGCCCGGATGTGTCCCAGGCCCGAAGGTGTGGACGTGCTGCCTTGCCCCGTGGGAATGATGCCGCTGCCATTGACGCTGGTGACCAAGGTGCCGCTGGACAGGTTCACCACGTAGATGTAGCCCTTGCCGTCGGCGCTGCTGTAGTAGGCCTCGCCGTTGGGGATGTTGTTCAGGCCAGAAGGCAGCACAACCACCCACTCACCCGAGGCGAGCTTGCCGATCTCCGCCCGGCCCACGGTCAGGCCCATGTTGGGGTGCGTGAACTCCCACAAGGCCTTGGGGTTGTCGGGGTCGGTGATGTCCAAGGCGAAGTAAGAGCGGCCGCCCAGCCCCAAACTGCCCACCAACACGGTGCGCCATTCGCCCCCGATGAAGGCGTCTTGCACCGTCGGGCTGCCGTCCACGAAGTACTCGTGCTTGTTGGCGTAGTCCTTGTCGGCCAGCTTGTACAAGCGGGGCAGCACCGCAGTGGGCACGAAGGCCCAAACCTCGTTGCCCGTGGTCGCGTCGAAGGCGTGGAGCATGCCGCTGTTGGAGGCCACGTACACCATCTTGCGCCGCGTCGCCGCCGAACTGGCGAAAGCGCCGTACCCGGAATCCGAGAAGGCCAGCGACGGTTTGCCCACGTACACCGCCTCCGAGTTGACGATGTCTCCCAGCAGCGACTCCCGCAAGCGCCAGGGCTTGGCAACATCAACGAACTCACCTTCCAGGGTGCGCTCTCCGGCCAAGTACCGAACCAGCGGCTCGCCCGCGCTGGCCGTTTGGGTGGCGCTGCTCAAGCAACTCACACCCACGAGGCAGTACTGCGACAACGAACGGCCGGTGGCCGTGATGTTGGCCATTTCGAAGTGCGCCTTCTCAGCGGACGACATGGTGGACCAAGCGAAGTCCTTGAGCTTGGTCGTGGCGGTACCGCTGAACATCAGCACGCGCCGGATGGTGTTGCTGTTCAGCAAAGACCCTGCCGACCAATCTTGACCCGTTAACACATCGCCGGTCACCGTGTTGATGCGCCGACCTTCCAACTCCCCCGTCCATGATTTCGTTTCGAATGACGAAACGAAGATTTGGTTGTCACCCGCCGTGATGTTGGGGTTGCTGGTGGTGGCCGCCGCCGTCGAGCGCTCCACGCTGTCGATGGCCTCCAGCGTGTTGCGAATGCCCGTGAACAAGGCATTGGGGTTGCTCGCGCTGAAGTAGGTGCCCCCGCCGTTCACCGCCGCGTGCCACAGATCGTCGACATTGGCCTCGGTGCTGGGGGGCGCCGGCCAAGTGCAGGTGCCCGAGGTCTGCCAGCTGCATTGCCCCGTGGTCGCATTGGGGGTGAGGCCGTCCCTCACGGCAATGAAGTCAGGCGCTGAGTTTTCGTAGTCGGGCAGGTACTGCATCCGCCCAGCGACGCCAAACCCCAAGGTGAAGGTGGTCATGTTTTGGATCGAGCCTGTACTGCCGCACACGTCCACCGCCAGCGCGCCCGAGCACCACGGCGCTGTCGTCCTGAGGTCGGTCAGGCGGTAGTAGGCGGCCACGTCGGCCAGCGTGCCCGACACGGGAACGCGGTCTCTCATGGCGCCGGTCAGGTTGCCGTCTTGATCGCCGAGCACCGCGTTGTTCACGTCCCTGGCCGAGCCGAAATCTCCGTAAATCCCGTCGGTGGACAAGATCGTGTAATTGCGCTGGCAGGAATACTGCATCGGGTCGGTCACGGCCACGCCGTCGATGCTCGATCCGTTGAAGCGTCCGGCGTAGAAGCGGCCCGCGCGGGTCAGGCTGGTGATCAACGCCGTGCCACCCGAGGGATTGGCCTTGGTCAGCCGGTCGAACCAATTGGTTTTGTGTGTGCCCGTGAACGTCCCCAAGTTGAGAAACTGGGGGGTGGCCGCGGCATAGTTCAAGGTGTCGAAGCCCAAACGCCGGTTGGCGCCCACTTCCACGAAAGCGCGCGTGACCGAGGTCTTCATCGCCTGCATGCGGGTTCGGTAGTAAGCCCACCAGTTGGCGAAGTTGGTCATCTCCTCGGTGTACGTGCAGTGCGTGGTTGCGGCGCAATCGGACCGCCCGTCGGTACGGGGGTAGGTGGTGCGGCTGGGCACGATGTCCACGCGCTCGAACTGGCCGCTGAAGGCCGTTGTGGGGGCCACGTAGCCGCTGAAGGCCGCCGACGTGGTGGGGCTGAAGCTGCAGGTGGAAGCGGCCGTTGCGGCCAAGGTGGCCGTGCTGGTCAGGTTGCCGGCTGCCGTGGGTGCCGTGATCGTCACGCTGGTGCCACTGACGGAGGCCGTGTAGCCCGTGATGGCCGTTCTGGCTTGAATGGCGTTGCGGACCAGGGTGGCCAGGGTGCTGGCGTCGTTGGTCTGTGCTGTGGCCGCGGCAAGCAAGTTGGTCCCCTCGACGGTCAACGACTGCACGCCCACGTTCTTACCGGAGGTGCACCCCGATACCCCCAAAGCAATCACGACTTTGGCTTGCGTCACGGCCGTCCCGGCCGTGGCGTACTTGGTGGGGTAGCGCGCAAACGAGTACGAGGGCGCTGAGGGCGACCGAACGGCTTGGCAGGTGTTGCGAGCGGGGTCGACCAGCCGCGAATTGGCGTCGGTGTTGCACCAGCGAACGGGAGCCGGCACCGTGAAACTGCCGCCAGCGCCTTGCTGGCAGTGCCGCAGCGATGCATCCGTACAAAACTCGCTGGCCACGACGTTGTAGTAGTGGGGGCCGAAATCGCGGTCCAGCGTGATGGCGGCGTCCGGTGCGCCGATGGCGAGCTTGCCCGACCCCGTGGCGGTCGTCGCCCGACGCGTTGTGTAGTTCTTGCTGTTGACACGCCCCGGCAGCACGTAATTGCCGTTGCGCAGGCAGTCGGTGAAGGTGCTGTCGGTGCAGTACTCGACGTCGGGGAAATTGGTCAACAGGTTGATGTTGGTGGTGGACTGCACCCCAAAAGCGTCGTTGGCAACACTGGTGAAAACGGTTTGCGACGCCATTTCGCCGCCCGATGCGGTGGCCGCCGGGCGGTACCTCACGTTGGGGTTGTAGGCCATGCCGTTGAACTGCCAAACCCGGTAAGGGGCTTCGTTCGTGCAACCTAAAGCAAAGTTGCCCGTCGCGGGCGCCCCAAGGCCAGCGCCGCTGCTGCGGCAGAGTCCGCCGGTCACGTAGTCAGGCATGAAGTCCCAACTCATGGAGCCGGAGTCGTCAAGCACGAAAAGGATGTTGGGGAAGACCGACTCGGTGTTGCTGACCACCAAAGGCGTTTGCGAGATGTCGATGGGGGCGCTGTGGGTAGCGGCCATGAGCACCGAGCCGCCGACGGCGCACCCCAGCTTTTGGATTTGATTCAACACGTGACGTTTGGCCATGGTGGACTCCTTTCGCCCCGCGGGGCGCTTGGATCGTTCAGATGGAGACGATGGACTGGGTGAAGCTCACCGCGTTGCGGGGGCCTTCCACCCGCACCGTGATGCGGTAATAGATGCGGGGCGGCAATTTGATCTTTTGGCCGGCCCCTTTGCTGCCGGTGGTGTTCGACGATTCCTGCGCTGGCGATACTTCGCAGTTGGCTGCTCCAGAGGGGTCACCTTCGGTCGCGCAAAGCCTTTGGATGAGGTAGCTCACCGTGTTGCCGGCCGCGTCGGGAGGCAGGGTGTTGACGCGATTGGTCTCGGCCACTTGAAGCCCCCAGGCCTCTTCCCAGGTTTCGTTGAACGCAGCGTCGGGGTCCTCGCGCATCGCCATGTAGCCCACGGTCTCGGTACCACCGATCAGCTTGTGAGTCCACAGTCGGTTGGCGGGCGCACCGGTGCCGTCGACTTGACGGGCTTGCTGCTCGAGCCAGGCGATGGCGCGCTCGGTGCCGACGTCGGCCGCCATCGCGGCCGACTGCTGGAAGGCCGCGTTGCCGGCCACGCGGTTGCCCGCCAGCACCGAGCGCATCAAGGCGATACCCGCCAAGGACATCGCGACCAGCACGATGATGGCCAAGATCAGCACCATCCCACGCTGGCCGTGGCGATGGATGGAGGTGGAGTTCAACATCCTGAAATGACCCCCTGCCAAGCGACGTTGCGCAAGGCCACTGTGGTTTCAAAGGTCTTGTAGCGGTAGCGCTGCCAGTTGCCCAGCGCCGTGAGCACCACAGGCGTGTCCGCGCTGCCCGCCCAGTTGGGGGCGGCCGCGGTGACGTTCTGCTGCTCGAGCTGGCCGCTGCGCGCGACCAAAACCAGCCGCACAGCCGGCCGCCGGTACCAACCGCACACGGTGGTGGGCGTGGTTTGGTTGAACGCGTCGACGGTGCCGTCCATCGTGGTGCTCGTGTCCTGGCCGTATTGCGCGCGCAGGCTCACGATGCCGTCAGCGATGGGGGTCCAGTTCGCGGCACCGGCATTGGTGCAGTTTTGCGCCGCGTAGTCGCACACGGTCAGTCGCCCCCCCACCACGCGATAGGCGCGAGCGGTGGCTTGCTGACCCAAGTTGTGCAGGACGCCGTTGGACATGCCGACCGCGCCCGCTGCCGTGGTCACGTTGTTGCCGACCGGCGCTGCGCTGACGGTGGTCAGCAGGGCAGCGCAACCGAGGGGACGGATCTCGGGCGTGGCGATGACGTTGTCGTTTTGCACAAACGCACGACCCGCGGCGACGCTGTAGACGTTGGCGCTGGGCTGGGCTTGAATCCGGCTGCCCTCGGGTGAGCCCGAGCCCGAACCGTAGGCCACGCGCAGGGTGTCGGCGTTTGCGTCGCCGGCGGGGATGTCGGGGTCGTTGACGACGATGCTGGCCAGGTTGTTGATCACCCGGCCGCTGGGCAGCGTGAGCGCGCAGGCCAGCAAGTTGCCATGCACGATGCCCTGGCCTGCTTGGCGCAAATCCCGCTGCAGCATGGTCGAGGCGATCAAGCCGGACGCCTGCGCGTCGTCCCCGCCCGTCGTGGTGCGACGGCGGCCTTCGGACAGCTGGAAGACCTGCATGATGACCACCACGGCCACCAGCGCGACGGCCACGCCGACCATCAATTCCACCAAGCTGAAGCCCTGCTGCCCAGGGCGCCCAATGCGATGGGGGGCTTTCATGGCCGGACTTCCGTGATCATGGTGTGGTTGCGTACCGGGTCGGACGGGGTGTCTTGCGGCAACCTCCAGCGCACGGTGATGGCGACCCGGGAGCTTGAACTCAAGCCAACAGCGGGCACCGACGAGGCGCCCACCAGGGCGGGAAGGGGCGCGACTTCGGTGATGACCACCAGCGGCGGGTAGCCCGCCGCGCCTGGCAGCACCGCATTGACGCGGGCCTTCCAGGCTTCGTAGCCGGGGCCACCGCCTGCGCTGGAGAACTGCGCCGACAGGGTCGGGAAATCTCGGGCGACCACGCTCATTTGTCCGGCCAGTTCGCCCGCCAACATGACGGCATCCGCCCGGTACTGGGCCATGCCGGATTGCCGCACCGCGTTGGCTTGCAAGCCCACCAAGCCCAAGATGCCGATGGCGAAAATCAGCAAGGCGATGAGAACTTCCAGGAGCATGAAGCCGCGCTCGCGGGCGCCGGGCATCGGTGTGGTTTTCATGGTCAGCATGCCTGCGGGTCGCCCGTGGGGAAGGCGGGGTTGCACATCCGGACTTGTCCTGCGGGAGACACCAAGACCCGCAGGCAAGTCAGGGTTCCTCCTGCAACCTGCCGGCACTGGTCCACCGTGCCGGCGAAAACGTCGTACGTGATGGCGTCGGCCGGCAAGGGGACGACGCGTCCCATGCCGTTGAACACCACCTCCTCTGGATTGACATCCACGACGATGCCTGCCGAACCCTCGGTGGCCGAGCGCTTGTGCAGGATGTTGGGCGGGGCCGTCGGGGTGTCGGTGACGGGCGCATCACAGGCCCCGACCACGGCATCCGGGCCTGCACCGAGGTCCACCAAGTCGACGATCCAGTTCGAGGCCGTGGTCGAGCGGACGCAAGCGCTGGTGAGGTCCGACGTCAGTTGAAACCGCACTTGTGCGTTGCGCGAGGTGGCTTCCGACCTCGCCAACATCAACCCTTGTTGAATGGACTCGGCAGTCGCGCGAATTCTGGCGTTCTGCAGCCAGGTTGTGAAGGCCGGAACGGCGTACGCGAGCATCAAGCCCAAGATGGCAAGCACGACCATGGCTTCGACCAAGGTGAAGCCTTTGGGTGCACGCGGACGGTTCAGCATGAGCCGTCCTTCTTGGCCACCCAGCAGGAGGCCGATGTCGTCCAACCGGTCGGCACGGCCGTGGTGGCGCGTTGGCTGGATTGATTCACGGTGTAGGTGAAGCCCGCCATCCCGCCCTTGCCCTCGGCTTGAAGGACGAAGGCGGTGGCGCTGGGGGCCGCCGCGCAAGAAAAGTTGAAAAACTGGCTGTCCGTGGTGTTCAGCGTGCAATCGGGCGCCCCGACATAGGTTCGCGTGTCTTGGAAGTACTGCTCCATCCGAACCTGGCGCGCGGCCAGCCCCGACGTGGCTTCCGGGATCCGGGAGCGGACCACGTAGTCCCGGTACTGCGGCACCGCAACGGCCGCCAGGATGGCGACGATCGCCACCGTGATCATGATTTCGATCAGCGTGAAGCCAGCTTGGAGGGGGGGGCGCAGGGGGCGTGTGATGGACATGGCATGAACCCTTTCGGTGGTGGGATTATCGAAACGACAGCGCCCGCCGGCGATGCCGTTCGTCGCGGGCAAGGTGGCGTTGGTCGTTTTCGCGGCGGCATGAGCCGCTGCAACGGCACGCAGCCGGGACCGCGTGATGTTGCATCTGGTTTCGGGCTTCATGGGGGCGCCCGACAGGGGTATCCGAGTTTCCCCCTATCATCCGCCCCTTCGCGGCGTCGGCGTGGGCACCGCCGCGCGAGCTTCACAGGGGCGATCCGCATTGAGCAACGACGCATTGATCGAGATTGACAACGTCACCTTCGGCTACGACGCGAGCCGGATGATCTTGTCGAACATCTCGCTGCGCTTCCCGCGGGGCAAGGTGACGGCCATCTTGGGGGGCTCGGGTTGTGGCAAGACGACGCTGATGCGCTTGATCGCCGGGGTGCATGCGCCCTCGTCCGGTCGGGTGGTGTTTGATGGCGAGGTGGTGGACACGCGCAACAAGGCGCAGTTGTTCCGGTTGCGCCGCCGCTTGGGCATGCTGTTCCAGTTCGGGGCCCTGTTCACCGACCTGTCGGTCTTCGACAACGTGGCCTTCCCGCTGCGGGAGAACACCGACCTGCCGGAGCCCATGATTCGCGACATCGTGTTGATGAAGCTGAACGCCGTGGGCTTGCGCGGCGCGGCGCGGCTGCGGATCTCCGAGGTGTCCGGGGGCATGGCCCGACGCATCGCCCTCGCGCGGGCGATCGTGCTGGACCCTGAATTGATCATGTACGACGAGCCCTTCGCGGGCTTGGACTTGATCAGCATGGGAGTGGCGGCCAAACTGATCCGCACCCTGAACGATGTGACCGGTGCAACCTCCTTGGTGGTGAGCCATGACGTGCCCGAGTGCATGGCCATCAGCGACCACGTGGTGCTGTTGGCCAATGGCGGCCGCATCGTGGCCCAGGGCACGCCGGCGGAGTTGATGGCGTCGAACGATCCAGAAACCCGCCAGTTCGTGAGGGGCGAGCCCGATGGTCCGGTGAAGTTCCATTACCCGGCGCCCGCCATCGGCGCCGACTTTGGGGTGACGGCATGACGGACGCGTTGGCGCGGCTCGGGGCTCTGGTGATGGAGCAACTGCGCGGCTGGGGCCACGCAGCATTCTTTTTCATGGAACTGTTGCGTGCGGTTCCTGCGTCTCTTCGGCGGTTCGGTTTGGTGGTGGCGCAGATCCACGCCATCGGCAACCGCTCCCTGGTCATCATCATGGCCTCGGGCCTGGCCGTGGGTTTTGTGCTGGCGCTGCAGATGTACTACGCGCTGGTGACTTACGGGGCGGCGGAGAGCTTGGGGCTGATCGTCAACTTGGCCTTGGTCCGTGAGTTGGGGCCGGTGGTCACGGCCTTGCTGTTTGCAGGCCGGGCGGGCACGTCGCTCACGGCAGAGATTGGCCTGATGAAGGCAGGCGAGCAACTGGCGGCGATGGAGTTGATGGCCATCGACCCCAAGGCGCGGGTGCTGGCGCCGCGCCTGATCGGTGGCGTGTTGGCCATGCCGATCTTGGCGATTCTGTTTTCGGCAGTGGGCATCTTGGGCGCTTACGTGGTGGCCGTTCAGCTGATCGGGGTGGATGCCGGGAATTTCTGGTCGATCATGCAAACCCGGGTGGACGTGTGGCGCGACGTGGGCAACGGCTTGGTCAAGGCCTCGGTCTTCGGCGTGATTTGCACCGTGGTGGCGCTCTACCAGGGTCACGAAACCGAAGCCACGCCCGAGGGCGTGGCTTATGCGACGACGCGCACGGTGGTGATCGCGTCTTTGTGGGTGTTGAGCATGGACTTTGTGCTCACGGCCCTGATGTTTTCAACGCCTTGAGCGCGCTGCCGCTCGGCATGGAGTGAATCGAGATGAACAAGCGAAGCATTGAAATCGGCGTGGGCCTGTTTGTGCTGCTGGGCCTGCTGGGCCTGGTGTTTTTGGCGCTCAAGGCCGCCAACCTGGGGTCCACGGGGGGGGGCGCGGTGTACCAGGTGAGCGCGCGTTTCGACAACATCGGTGGGCTCAAGGCGCGAGCGCCTGTGCGCATGGCGGGCGTGACGGTCGGTCGTGTCACCTCCATCACGCTGGACCCTCAAACCTATCAGGGGCTGGTGAAGATGGACATCGACCGCGCGTACAGCTTTCCGAAAGACACCTCAGCCAAGATCCTGACGGCCGGCCTGCTCGGCGATCAGTACGTGGGCCTGGAGCCCGGCGCCGAGGAGAAGCTGCTGGCGGGTGGCGATGTGATCAAGCTGACGCAGTCGGCCGTGGTGTTGGAAAACCTGATCGGCCAGTTCCTTTACAACAGGGCGGCCGACAGCGGGACGGCGTCGAAATGAACGCACGCGTTGCCGCGCTGCTGGTCGCGGTCGCCGTGAGCGCCTGCGCCAGCGTGGTGCCGCCGCCGGGGGAGCCGAACCCTCGCGACCCTTACGAGTCGGTGAACCGGCGCATGTTTGCGTTCAACGAGCGGCTGGATGCCAAGGTGCTCAAGCCTGCGGCTCAGTCCTACCAGACGCTGGTGCCGGAGCCGGTGCGCGACGGCGTGCGCAACTTTTTCGGCAACCTGGGCGACGCGTGGTCGGCCGTGAACTGGCTGCTGCAGGGCGATGTGCATCGGGGCGTGGAGCAGGGGGCCCGGTTTGCCTGGAACTCCACCCTGGGCGTGGCGGGGTTGTTCGACGTCAGCACGTCGTTCGGACTGGACAAGCGCAGCCAAGACTTTGGGCAGACCCTCGGCGCCTGGGGCGTTGGCGCGGGGCCCTATTTGGTGCTACCGGTCTTCGGCCCATCGAGTTTTCGCGATGCCGCCGCCTTGCCGGTGAATTCCATGGGCGGCAGCGGGTGGTGGTTCGAGAGCCAGCGCACGCAGATCGCCATGCGGGCGCTGGAGGTGATCGGTCTGCGGGCGGACTTGCTCAAGGCGGGCGACTTGGTGGAAGGCATCGCGCTCGACAAGTACACGTTTTTCCGGGACGCCTACTTGCAACGCCGAGGCGGCAAGGGCAAGAAGCCGTCGGAGGACGACGACTTTGAAGTCGTGCCGTCCCCCTGATGGGCGGGGCGCGCGGGCGGTCCTGTCCACCGCCGCGTTCGATGGCCCGTTGTGGGCCCTGTTTATTGTGATGAAAGTGACGATCCTCATGCCTTCCGTTTTGTTGAGTTTGAATCGGCGTGCTGCAGCTTGGGTCATGGTCGCTTCTGGCGTCTTGTTGGCGTCCAGCGGCGTTCAAGCGGCCGACAACAGCACCCCTGACGGCTTGGTTCGACAGCTGTCCACCGAGGTGGTGGAAGCGGTGAAGAGCGACAAGGCCATCCAGGCCGGTGACCTGGGCAAGATCCAGGCCCTGGTGGAGGGCAAGGTCATGCCCCACGTCGACTTCAAGCGCCTGACGTCCTCGGCCGTGGGGCGACACTGGCGTCAAGCCACCCCCGAGCAGCAGGACCGCCTGCAGGCGGAATTCCGCGTTTTGCTCATGCGCACCTACGCCGGTGCCTTGAGCCAGGTGAAGGACCAGCAATTGGCCTTCCGGCCGTTGCGGGCTGCGCCGACCGACACCGAGGTCGTGGTGCAGACCCAGGTGCGTGGCAAGGGCGACCCCATCCAGCTCGACTATCGGTTGGCCAAGACCGACAAGGGTTGGGTGATTTACGACATGAACGTGCTGGGCATTTGGCTGGGCGACCAGTACCGCAGCAGCTTTGCCCAGGAGATCTCGGCCAAGGGCATCGACGGTTTGATCAAGACCCTGGCCGAGCGCAACGCCAAGGCCGGCGTCAAGGGGGCCTGAGGTGGGTGAGGCGCTGCTGCGCTTGCCAGCCACCGTGCAGTTGGCCAACGCCAGTGCCCTGTGGCGCGAGTGGGAGACCAAGTTGCGCGCCGAGGCCGCTTGCGTGAGCGCCCAGGCCGGGCGCGAGGTGCGGCTCAACGCCGCCGAGTTGCAGACCTTCGACTCGTCGGCCTTGAGTCTGTTGCTGAACTGTGCCCGGCTGTGCCGGCAGCACGGTCTGGCCCTGCAGGTGCACGACGCGCCTGCTGGGCTGCGCGACTTGGCCCGGCTGTACGGGGTGGAAGACCTGCTCTGGGCGCCGGCCGTGCTGGCCTGAGCGCCCATTCTGTTCAGCTGTTGGCGTAGCGCTTGCTGCGCAGCGTTTTCTTGATCTCTTGCAGCATCGGTCGCAGGCGCTCGCCCAAGCGCAGGGCCACACCGGTGGTCAGCACGTCCACGGCGGTGAGTTGCAGCAGCCGCGACACCATGGGGCTGTAGCGCTCGAAGTCTTCCGGGTGGTCGATGGCCAGCAGGATCTGGCCCGGGGCTTGGCCCATTTGGGCCAAGGGTGAGCCGCTGGCGGTCAGGAAGATGCCGGTGGCCCCTTTCTTGCGGGCGATGTCCGCTGCGTCCAGCAGGTCGCGGCTGCGGCCGGAGTTGGACAGGAACACCGCGCAGTCGCCCGGGGCAAGCATGGTGGCGCTCATCATGAGCACGTGGCCGTCGCTGCACCAACTGCTGTGCACGCCCAGGCGGAAGAACTTGTGGTGCGCGTCCTGCGCCACGATGCCGCTGTTGCCCACGCCATAGAACTCGATGCGCCGGCCGTCGCGCCCGGCCTGTGTCAAGGCGGCGATGGCGCGATCGAAGGCGGGCCCGCTGGCGTCGTTGCGGTAGTGCAGCAAGGCGGCCACCGCGTTGTCCACGACCTTCACGATGAGGTCGGCGGGCTTGTCGTCTTCCTCGACGGCGCGGTGCACGAAGGGAACGCCTTCGTTGACGCTGCCGGCCAGCTTGAGCTTGAAATCCGCCAGGCCGTCGTAGCCCACGCTGCGGCAAAAGCGCACCACGGTGGGCTTGCTCACGGTGGCGCGATCGGCCAGCTCGGACACCGGCAACGTGGCGAAGGCCCGGGGGTCGGCCAGCAGCAGATGCGCAACGCGCTGTTCTGCTGGTGGCAAGGCCGGCAAAGCGGCTTGGATGCGGTCGAGCAAGGCGCTCATACTTCCTCGGGCCAAGTGAAGCCGTCGCGCGCCACCATGGCGCTCGCGGCGGCAGGTCCCCAACTGCCGGCGGTGTAGGGGCGCGGCGGTTCTTCGCTGGCCGCCCATGCGTCGAGCACGGGGCCCACCCAACGCCAGGCTTGCTCTTGTTCGTCGCTGCGCACGAAGAGGTTCAGCTTGCCGGCGATGGCATCGAGCAGCAGGCGCTCGTAGGCGCCCACGCGGGCGGCGCCGCTGAATGCCTTGTCGAAGTCCAAATCGAGCTTGACCGGGGCCAGCGCCTCGCCGGGCGCGCCGCCCTTGGCGGCGAGCAGTTCCAGCTCGAGTCCGTCTTCGGGTTGCAGCTTGATGATCAAGCGGTTGGCGCGCTGGGGGCCCGGGAAGATGGCGTGCGGCACCTGGCGGAAGTTGATGACGATCTGTGCATCGCGGGCAGCCAGGCGCTTGCCGGTGCGAAGGTAGAACGGCACGCCAGCCCAACGCCAGTTTTGCACCTCGGTGCGCAGGGCCACGAAGGTTTCACAGCGGCTGTCGGGGGGGACCTTGGATTCCTGCAGGTAGCCGGGTACGGACTGACCGCCCACGTTGCCGGCTCGGTACTGGCCGCGCACCACGTCGCGCGTCACGCTCTCGGGCGTGAAGGGCTTGAGGGCGCGCAGCACCTTGAGCTTTTCGTCGCGAATCGCGTCGGCGTCGTTGGTGGCTGGGGGCTCCATGGCCAAGATGGTCAGCAGTTGGAGCGCGTGGTTCTGAATCATGTCGCGCAGCGCGCCCGTGCCGTCGTAAAACGGACCGCGTGTGCCCACGCCGAGCGACTCGGCCAAGGTGATCTGGATGTTGGCGATGCTCTCCCGACGCCACAGCGGCTCGAAAAAGGCGTTGCCGAACCGCAGGGCCATCAGGTTCTGGACCGAAGGCTTGCCCAGGTAGTGGTCGATGCGGAAGGCTTGCTGCTCGTCGAACACCGATCGCACCACGCGGTTGATCTGCTGCGCGCTGGCGAGGTCGTGACCCAGGGGCTTTTCCAGGACGACGCGCACCTTGGGGTGGTTGAGGCCAGCGGCCCCGAGTTGCTCGCAAATCTGGGTGAACAGGTGCGGGCTGGTGGCCAGGTAGAGCACCACCGTGTCGGCTTGCCGCTCCCCCAGCCATTCCCGCAGGCGCGTGTAATGCTCGGGCTGGCTGAGGTCCATCCGACGGTAAAACACCATCGACGCGAAGCGCTGGAACTCTTCGTCGCTGGGGCGCTTGGAGCCTTCCACTTCCTTGAAGCGCTCTCGCAGCCACTCCCGGTACTTCTCGTCGCTCTGCTCGTCACGGGCCACCGCCAGGATGCGCCCCCCCGCGGGCAACTTGCCATGGCGGAAGGCCTGGAACAGCGCCGGCATCAGCTTGCGCCAGGTCAGGTCGCCGGTACCACCGAAGAACACGAGATCGAAAGACGTGGCCGCTTGCATGAAGGTTGCGATGTAATTTTGTTACGGCTCGAATCATGCACGGGTTTCGTAACCGGGTCAAATCGGCAGGACCAGAGCCTTCGCTCATGGGGGAGTGCGCAGCGGCGTCCGTCATGGGGGTGGCCGGAAGCCGAGACGGAGCGGTGCGCCGTGCCGAGGTGGCGACAATGCCTGCCGGTGCCGCAGCGGACCTGTCGGTGCCTTCATGAACCCTGCCTCCATGCCATGAACCAACTCGATCAACTCAAGCAGCACACCGTTGTGGTGGCCGACACCGGCAACTTCCTGCAACTGGCGCAGTTCGCGCCGCGTGACGCCACCACCAACCCCTCTTTGATTCTCAAGGCCGTGCAGCAGCCCGATTACGCGCCGCTGCTGGCCGACGTGGTGAAGGCCCACGCCAAGCTGCCGATGGAGGAGGTGGTGGACCGCGTGCTGGTGCGCTTTGGGCTCGAGATCCTCAAGTTCGTGCCCGGTCGTGTGTCCACCGAGGTGGATGCGCGCCTGAGTTTCGATCGCGTGGCGACGTTGGCGCGCGCGCGTCGGTTGATGGCGTTGTACGAGGCGGCTGGCGTGGGCCGCGACCGCGTGCTGATCAAGATCGCCGCCACGTGGGAGGGCATCCAAGCGGCAGCGGAGTTGGAGCGAGAGGGCATCCACTGCAACCTCACGCTGCTGTTCGCGTTTTGCCAAGCCGTGGCGTGTGGGGAGTCGGGCATCACGCTCATTTCGCCCTTCGTCGGTCGCATCTACGACTGGTACAAGAAGTCGGCAGGCGCCCATTGGGTGGAGGCCGAGCGCGCCGGTGCCAACGACCCGGGGGTGCAATCGGTGGCGCGCATTTATCGCCACTTCAAGCAGCACGGGCTCAAGACCGAGGTCATGGGCGCGAGCTTCCGCAATGTGGGGCAGATCCAGGCCCTGGCCGGCTGCGACTTGCTGACCATCAGCCCCGATTTGCTGGCTCAACTGCAGGCACAGGATGCGCCACTGCCCCGCGCCTTGCAGGCCGGTGGAGACAGCCCGCGCGTGACGTTCGACGAGCCCACCTTCCGTTACGCCCTGAACGAGGACGCGATGGCGACGGAGAAACTGGCCGAGGGCATCCGTTTGTTTGCGGTGGACGCCATCAAGCTCGAAGCCTTGATCGAGGCCCAACGATGAGCGCGAGGGGCGATCGCACGCCGGCCTGGGCGGCCTTGCAAGCCCATTTCAACGCCGAAGGCCATGCCTTCGACCTGCGCCAAGCCTTCGCGGCCGACCCGGGGCGCGCCGAAGCGTTCACCCTGCTGGCCGCTGGTTTGCGGGTGGACTTGTCCAAACACCTCTGGACGGCCCGCACTCGGGCTTTGTTGATCGACCTCGCATCGCAGTGCGATGTGGCGGGTCAACGCGACGCGCAGTTCCGCGGCGAGGCCATCAATGGCACCGAAGGCCGTGCCGTGCTGCACACGGCCTTGCGTGCGCCGGCAGGCGCCGGGCCCCACAGCGACGAGGTGCAACGGGCGTTGGCCGACATGCTGGCCTACGCCGAGGCCGTGCGCAACAGGGCTCGTGCAGGTGAGCTGACCGACGTGGTGCACATCGGCATCGGCGGCAGTGACCTCGGCCCGGCCATGGCGGTTCAGGCCTTGGCACCCCATGCGCTGCCAGGTTTGCGCCTGCATTTCGTGTCCAACGTGGACGGCCACGATTTGGCCGCTGTGCTGCCGCAACTGCGCGCCGACCGCACGCTGTTCATCGTCGCCTCCAAGACCTTCACCACCCAAGAAACCCTGGCAAACGCCGAGGCCGCGAAGGCTTGGTTCCTGGCCCAAGGGGGCACCGACACGGCCGCCCACTTCGCCGCCACCAGCAGCCACCGAGCGGCCGCAGCGGCCTTCGGCATCGATCACGTGTTCGGCTTTTGGGACTGGGTGGGTGGGCGCTACTCGCTGTGGTCGGTCATCGGCCTGCCGTTGGCCATTGCCATCGGTGCCGAGGCGTTCCGATCGTTTTTGGCGGGCGCTCACGCGCTGGACCGCCACTTTGCCGAGACCCCGGCGGAACTCAACCTGCCGTTGCAGTTGGGCCTGTTGGACGTGTGGTACCGCAACTTCCACGGTTTTGGCAGTCGCTCGGTGGCGCCTTACCACCAGGGCCTGCGGCGCTTCCCGGCCTACTTGCAGCAGTTGGAGATGGAAAGCAACGGCAAGCGCGTGGACCGTGACGGGGACCTGCTGCCCTTTGCCACCTCGCCCGTGGTGTGGGGCGAGGCGGGGACCAACGGGCAGCATGCCTACTTCCAGATGCTGCACCAGGGCACCGATGTCATCCCGGTGGAGTTCATCGCCGTGCGCGAGCCCGCCTACGGCTTTGCGCCGCATGGGGCGCTCAAGGAGCGATTGGCCGACCAGCACAGCAAGCTGATGGCGAACTGCTTGGCCCAGGCCCAGGCGCTGATGCAAGGCAAATCCTTCGACGAAGCGGTGCGAGAAACAGCACCCACGGCGAACCCGGCGCTGGCGCCCGACGTGCTGGCGCGCCACCGCAGCTTCCCGGGCAATCGGCCGTCCACATTGATCCTGATGGAGCGACTGGAGCCCGCCAGCCTGGGGGCCTTGATCGCGCTGCACGAGCAACGCGTGTTCGTCAGCGGCGCCGTTTGGGGCATCAACAGCTTCGACCAATGGGGCGTGGAGCTGGGCAAGGCCTTGTGCCATCGGCTGCTGCCACGCCTGGCCAGCGGGGACACGTCGGGCCTGGACGCCTCGACGGCGGCTGCGCTGCGATGGGCTCGCGGGGCGTGAACGCTTCCCCGCGCTTCGTGTTCGACTTTGGGGCCGTGCTGTTCCGCTGGCGCCCCTCGGTGGTCGTGGCGGCGGCCTGGCCTGAGCAGGCCGAACAGCCGGCATGGATTGAACGCGCCGTGCGCGATTGCTTTCAGGGCTATGGCGGCGACTGGGGCCTCTTCGACCAAGGGCTGATCGATGTCGACACCCTGGCTCGACGCCACGAGGCCCGCTTGGGCTGGCCGCCCGAGCGAGTGCACGCGGTGGTGGCTGCGGCCCAGCAGGAGTTGCAGCCCCAAGCCGGCGTGCTGGCCCTGATGGAGGCGCTCCAGGCGGCGGGCCATCGGTTGTCGTACTTGTCCAACATGCCTGCACCCTTGGCGCGCGCCTTGCAGTTGGCGCACCCCTTGCGCGACTGGTTCGAGTCGGGCGTGTTTTCGTCCGACGTGCGCCTGTGCAAGCCCGATCCTGCCTTGTTCGGGCTGGCGGCGCGGCGCTTTGGCGAGGACCCGGGAGACTGCCTGCTCATCGACGATCACCCCGCCAACGTGGCAGGAGCCCAGGCGGCGGGCTGGCGGGCCATCGCCTTCACCGACGCGCCAGCGTTGGCCGTCGCCTTGCGTGCTGGGGGTTGGTTGCCTCAGCCTAAAAACGGCAGTTGATCGCTCGCCTCCGCATGCAAGTCATTGGCACCCCATCGAGATTGACGCACGGCCACGATCACCGCTTGGGTGTGAGCGCTACACGGCCGATTGCACCGCGCTGCGGCACGCTGGCGGCGTTGCTCAGCCAGGGCCAGGAGGCCCTGGCCTTCGGCAGGCACAAGCAGTCCTCAGGACTGCTTGTGTCCGGCCTCAGTCTTGCGGGCACGAGCCCGCTGCGTCGTCGCGCCTTGCCAGCGCACCGCATCACGACGCACTCGGCCGTGTCCAACTGCCGTTTCTAGGCTCAGTGACTGAGCGGACGCGACCGCGCGGGCTCGCTGTCGCCCGGCAAGGCGACGTCCTTGGGGTCGTCGCTGTTCTCGGCCGTGGCAGGCACCCGAAATTCTTCGTTGGCCCATGCGGCGAAGTCGCCGGTGTGGCAGCGTTCGCCACAAAACGGTCGCCAGCGGTTGCTGGGGTCGAACAGGGCCTCGCCCTGACAGCGTGGGCAGCGCACCACGAGCGGCTTGGGTGAGGGCATCAGGCGCACAAGCTCAATTCGAGCGCAGCATCTTCAGCGGCCAGCCTCAACTTGCCTTCGGCGTCCTGGCGCATGAGGCGGATCGACACCATCAAGCGATGGCCGGTCATTTCCGGCACCAGACCCAAGCTCTGGTCGATGCGCAAGCGCAGCAACTGATGGGGTTTGCTGCCACTGAGCGATTGTTGGTAAACCCCGCCTTGGGCCACCACCTTGTGGGGGCTGCCGGTTTCCCGCAGCAGGGACAACAGCAGGGCCACGGCTTGCGCCATGGGCACCACGCGATCCATCCACTGCAGTAGGTCTTGGCGACGCTGAGCGGCACTGTGCTGCTGCCACGCGTGGTAGGCCGGCAAGTCGAACTCGCAGGTACCTCCCGGAATGGCCAGGCGGCTCTTCAACCCCATCAGCATGTCGTGACCCGCCAAGTGGGCACCGGCCTTGCCGGTTTGGGCATTGAGGGCTTGGAAGGCGGCATCCAAGCGCTGGACCACATCGTCCAGCGCCTCCTCCGACACGGCGGGGTTGCCTCGGTAGCTGTTGAACTGCGCCTTGTGGCGCTCCAGCTCTTTGAGCATCTCGCTCTTGAGGTCGGCACGGGCGCTGGCTTCGAGCACCTCGAACAAGGTCACCAGGGCGAAGTGGTGGTCGAGCGCGGCCTCGCGCGTCACCAGTTGGCCGAGTCGGTCGAACAGGTGCTCCAGCCGCAGCAGGGTTCGGACGCTTTCGTTGAAGGGGAACTCGTACAGCAGCACTGGGCGCACCGGAAGGGCGAAATCAAGCCGAGGATTCTTTCACAGGGGGCCGCCACCGCGCGCTGGCCAGGCGCACAGCGGCTTCAAACTCCGCCAGGGTCGGGGTGCTGTTGTCGACGACGACATCGGCCACGGCGCGGCGGGCTTCGCGACTCGCCTGCGTGGCCATCACGGCACGCGCTTGCGCCAGGGTCCATCCGGGGCGCTGCGCGACCCGCTGCGCCTGGACTTCCGCGTCGCAATCGACGACCAAGATGGCATCAACCCGTTGGCGCCAGTGGCCCGACTCGACCAAGAGCGGCACGTCGAACACGACGTCCTCATGCCCCTCGGCCTGGGCCAGGGCCTCACGCAGGATCAGGGGGTGCAGCAGGGCTTCCAGGTCGGCCTTGGCCTGGGCGTCGGTGAACACTTGTTGACGCAAGGCCGAACGATCCAACTCGCCGTGTTCGTTGAAAACAGCCGACCCGAAGCGCGCTTGGAGGGCCGGCAGCGCGGTTCCGCCGGGTGCGGTCAGCGCGCGGGCGATGGCGTCGGTGTCCACCACCCGCCATCCCAGCTCCGCCAACACCCGGGCAGCCGTGCTCTTGCCGCTGCCGATGCCGCCCGTCAGGCCCAGGCGCATGGCGCGCTCTCAGGCCCAGCCCAACCAGTGCAGAACGCGGTTTTGGCCGGCGAACATCACCACCAATGCCGCTCCCGCCAAGAACGGCCCAAAGGGAACGTAGCGGCCTTCGCGCAGGGCACCGCTCAGTTTCATGCCGATGCCGACGATGGCGCCCACGGCCGAGGCCAAGAGCACGATGGGCAGGAGCATTTGCCACCCCAGCCAAGCGCCCAGTGCCGCCAGCAACTTCACGTCCCCCATGGCCATGCCCTCGAAGCCCCTCAGCCACTTCCAGCCCTTGGAAATGCCGCCCAGCCCCACCGCGGCCCCCACCACGCCCCACAGGGCGTCGTTCAAGGGCAAGGTCCAGCCCAAGCCTGCTGCCACCAAGCCCGCCCACAGCAGGTTCAACGTGAAGGTGTCGGGGAGCAGGGTTGTGTCCCAATCCACCAAAGACGCAGCGAGGAGCAGGGCCACGAAGCCGCACCACAGCAAAGCCACCGGGAGGGCGCCCATGTGCCAGCCGACGGCCGCAAAGAGCAAGCCCGTCGACAGCTCAACCAGCGGGTAGCGCGCGCTGATGCGCGTGCCGCACGCGGAGCAGCGACCCGCCAAGCGCAGCCACCCCAGCAAGGGCAGGTTTTCGTGCCACGCCAGGGCGTGCCCGCATGAAGGGCATGCCGATCGCGGGCGGGCGAGGCTGTAAGGGGGCTGGCGATCCAGGCCGTCCAGCAAGGCTTGCGCCCGCTTGGCTAGGTCCTTGGCTTCCGTCGCCGAGACGGCCTGGGTCGAAGCGACCTCCTCGTGCGAGGTGAGGATTTCCGCAGCCTCCCGGCTCCATTGACGGACGAGGATGCGCGGCGTGCGGTAGACCACGACGTTCAGAAAACTGCCCACGCACAGGCCAAGCACACCCAGCGCCCACGGCGACAACCACCAATCCCACGGCATCGTTCAGACCACTTGACCCATTTTGAAGATCGGCAGGTACATGGAAACCACGATGCCGCCGATGAGGGTGCCCAAGAACACGATGATGAAGGGCTCCATCAAGCTCGACAGTGCCGCGACCGCTTCGTCCACTTCGTCTTCGTAGAAATCGGCCGCCTTGCCCAGCATGTGGTCCAGCGAGCCCGATTCCTCGCCGATGGCCGACATCTGCATGACCATCACCGGGAACAGGTTGGCGCCTTGCATGGCGGCCGTCAGCGCCGTCCCCGTCGACACCTCGCGTTGAATTTTTTCCGTCGCTTCGGCGAACACCGCGTTGCCCGAGGCGCCCCCCACGGAATCCAGGGCTTCTACCAAGGGCACGCCGGCCGCGAACATGGTGGACAGGGTGCGCGTCCAGCGCGCGACCGCCGCCTTGAACATCAGATCGCCGAAGACCGGGATCTTGAGCAGCAGGCGGTCCATGGTTTTCTGCATCTTTTCGCTGCGTTTCCAAGTCTGGAAGAAGAAGTAAAGGCCCAGCCCGAGAGAGCCAAAAATGAGCCACCAATAGGCCACGAAGAACTCCGACAGCCCCATCACGAACAAGGTGGGCGCAGGCAGGTCTGCGCCGAACGACGTGAACACCTCCTTGAAGGCCGGGATCACGAAGATCATGATCACCGCCACCACCACGAACGCCACCACCATCACCGCGATGGGGTAGGTCAGCGCCGACTTGATCTTGTTGCGCAGCGCCACGGTTTTCTCTTGGTAGATCGCCAGTCGGTCGAGCAGCGATTCCAAGATGCCGGCGGCTTCGCCTGCTTCGACCAGATTGCAGTAAAGCGCGTCGAAATAGATGGGGTGCTTGCGGAAGGCCGTCGACAAGCTGGTGCCCGATTCGACGTCGAGGCGGATGTCGTTCAACAGCTTCGTGAGTCGGGGGTTGGTCGCGCCGCGGGCCACGATGTCAAACGATTGCAACAGGGGCACGCCGGCCCGCATCATGGTGGCCAACTGCCGGGTGAACACCGCGATGTCTTTGACCGTGATGGACTTGCCGCCGATCTTGCCCTGCTTCTTGATCTTGCCGACCGTGATCCCTTGCCGACGCAGCGACGCGCTGACCACCGCTTCGGAAGCAGCGCGCAATTCCCCTCGGACGGTCTTGCCGTTGCGGTCTTTGCCTTCCCACTCGAAGACATGCCCGGTTTCGCCGCGCTTCGCGGCTGCTTTTGTCGTTGCCATCATTCCTCCAATGCGTTGGGCGGCCTGCCAGCCCTCATTCGTTCGTCACCGACAGCACTTCTTCCAGCGAAGTCACGCCCAGGCGGACCTTGGCCAAGCCAGCGCCGCGCAAATCCCGCACGCCCTCTTTGTGGGCCTGCGCCGCAATGTCCACGGCCGTGCCCTGGCTCAGGATGATGCGCTGCATGTCCTCAGTGATGGGCATCACTTGGTAAATGCCCACGCGCCCCTTGTAACCGTTGTTGCAGGCAGAGCAACCCACCGGGCGGTAGGGGCGCCAACTGCCGTCCAGGTCTTCTTCGCGGTAGCCGGCGCGAATCAGTGCGTCCGGGGGGTAGTCGGCCGGTTGCTTGCAGCTCTCGCACAAGCGGCGTGCCAGCCGTTGGGCGGTGATCAAGATGACACTGGAGGCGATGTTGAAGGCCGCCACGCCCATGTTCATCAAGCGCGTCAACGTCGTGGGAGCATCGTTGGTGTGCAAGGTGGACAGCACCAAGTGCCCGGTTTGTGCGGCCTTGATGGCGATGTCCGCCGTGTCCAGATCTCGAATTTCACCCACCATGATCACGTCGGGATCCTGGCGCAGGAAGGACTTCAGCGCCGCCGCAAAGTTCAAGCCGGCCTTGTCGTTCACGTTGACCTGGTTGATGCCGGGCAAGTTGATTTCTGCGGGGTCTTCCACGGTTGAGATGTTGACACCCGGCTGGTTCATGATGTTCAGGCAGGTGTACAGCGACACCGTTTTTCCTGAGCCGGTGGGGCCGGTGACCAGCACCATGCCGTAGGGCCGATGGATGGCGTGCAGCAGGCGATCCTTCTCTACCTTTTCGTAGCCCAGGGCATCGATGCCCAACTTGGCGGACGACGGGTCCAGGATCCGGATCACGATCTTTTCGCCGAACAGCGTGGGCAGCGTGGACACCCGGAAGTCGATCGCCTTGGCGCCGAACTTGAGCTTCATCCGACCGTCTTGAGGCACGCGCCGTTCGGCGATGTCCATGCGCGAGATGACCTTGATGCGAGAGGCCAGCTTGTCTTTGATGGCGATGGGGGGTTGCGTGATCTCTCGCAACTCGCCGTCAATTCGGAACCGGACGCGGTAGTGGTATTCGTAAGGCTCGAAATGAAGGTCGGACGCGCGCATGTTGATGGCGTCCACCAGCATCTTTTGCAGAAAGCGCACCACGGGCGCGTCTTCCACATCGGCCAACTCCTGGGCGTCTTCCTTCTTGTCGGTTTCCTCTTCGGCGATGTCGAAGTCGATGTCGCCCGAGGTCATGCTCTCGAGCGACTCGGCTGCCGATGCGGCCGTCCCTTGCAGCAACTTGGCCAGCTTGTCTTGCTCGACGATCACCCAGTCGGACTGCAATTGGGTGGCGAACTTGATGCGCTCGACCACCTCTTGCTCGGTGGGGTCGGCGCCGCCGAGGATCAGGCGGTTGCCGCGGCGACCCAGGGCCACCACTTGGTATTGCGCGGAGAGCTTGCTATCGAGCACATCGCGCGGCAGGCGTTGGGGGTCGACAGCCCCCAGATCCATCAACGGAATGGACAACGCTTGGGACAGCGTGTGAGCCAACTCCGCGGCGGACAAGGCGTTGGCAGCCACGGCCGCGGCGGCGAAGCTGATCTTTTTCTCTTTGGCCTGCTTGAGGATGTCTTCAGCCGCGCGCTCTTTGAGCTTGCCGGCATTGACCAGCACCCGTGCTGCACCCGAGAGCTTGGTGTTGGCTTCGTTGGCAG
>NZ_JAPZSY010000134.1 GCF_027532025.1 Inhella sp.
GCGGCCCTTTTGTTGGCCCTGACTGGCCTGGCCGTGTATGCCGCCGCCCTGACTCGGCCGACGCTCGGATCGCCTCAGGGCTCGGCAACTTGATCACCGCCCAATCCCCCGCCACTTCAACACCGCCTGTTCGGGTGGAAATGGATTTTGCAAGTCCGACTCTTTACAAATAAAGTCGAAAACTCGTAAATAAAGTCGAAAACTGAATTCACCCCCCAACGGCCCGCCGGTGACCCTGGCGGGCCGTCGTGTTTGCGCCCCGTCACTATGAAAGCAATGCTCAGGGGGTGCCTTGGTGATTGCTGGGAGGCGCGGTTCAGTTTTCGACTTTATTTGTCAGCGACTACCGGGCAGTCGAATGATCGGCGCGGGGCGAGGCGGTACCTGCTTCAGGCTGGGAGCGGTCCCTGGCAACAAGCGATTCAAGCAGCGGGCCTTAACACTCGGTAGTTCGATCGATTTCTTACCTGCGCGGAACGGGGCGAAGGGCGAACACCTACGCCCTTGCTCCACGGGCCTTCGAACCTCGGCACTCAGGAAGCGGCACGATGCATTGAATACCTAGACTCGCAGGACCACTGCTGCAAAAGTCAAAGTCGTGAGACTGCACGACGCCAACCCTTTCAAATGAGTCACGATGAAGTCTGCTGACGGATACACGTTGCGCGTGTCTGTGAAGGTGCGCGGAGAGTCCCCCAGTGGTGGACTTGAGGACGAACCAACGATTGATGTTGGAGGTGTCCACGTAGTCGTGCAGCAGCGCGGCCGATTCCTTGTTTTACGCGCAGCGAACTTCAACACAGAAGCAGATGCTGAGGCGTTCTTGCCCCGGCTCAAGGGCGGCTTGTGGAATCTTGCCATTGAGTACAACTTCGCGTTCATCCCCTTCTTCGGGCGCCGAGACATCACACGCCACGAGGATCCCTGTAAAGCGGCGAGGAACTTGGCGCGGAACTTCGGTATGCCGGTAACGGAACCGGTTCAACCTGTGCATGGCCTGACCGAGGAGGAGGGCTACACCATCTTTCGCAGCGACGAGAGCATCCGATTTCTCGGAATGGGAGACGCGACTGTGCGCGTGTCGACCGGATGGGCAAATGCCGCTCGAGCGCTCGCTGATGGCATTGAACGAGTCCGCGTTAAGGCAGACGAGGCCGACCCAAATCTCGCGACTGCGATCGATCTATACCTGTCTAGCTTCTATGAAGCTTCAGGTAGGGCGCGCTTTCTCACTCTGATGACGGCACTTGAAGTTCTCGCGCCGGTCACGGATAAGCACGCCGCCGCAGTTCGACTGTTAGTCAACCTCCACAAAGCGATAGACGTCGAACTTGCAGCTGAGACTGACTCGGATGCCCTTGATGCGCTGCATGCATTGAAGCGCGAGACCGACTTTCGCAAGGAAACGTCGATTTGGCGGCGAATCAGGCACTTGGTGTTGACAGAAGCGCCTCTGGGACCCGAGGAAAGAAACAGATTGGCGAGAAACGTCGTTGCCGCGTATGACTTGCGCGGGGCCGCAGTTCATACCGGAGCAATTGACGCCAATGAGTTGGCAGAGGCAGGTGAGACGGCCTTGCGCGCCGTCAAGCTCCTGCTACGCGGCCGACTTGGCTTGGCAGTCACTGATACCCACAGCGCTCCGCAGGTCTGATCGATGATTGACCCGACCCGCTGCAGAGGCGACTTCGGCTTCAGGCTGAGCTGAGACGCTTGCTCATCCGTGCCTGGAACGCAGCAATCGGGCAATGAAGTTGGCCAAGGCGGCACCCGCAGTCGGCCACGACGGGTCGTTTGCTTGCGGCAACTGTCGAGTAGGCTGTCGGAAGGAGGAAACAAGACAATGGCACAAGACGCACTTCGGCTCGCTGTACTCATCGACGCGGACAACGCCAGCGCAGCGGTAATAAAGGAGTTGCTGGAGGAGGTCGCGAAGTACGGGGTCGCGACTGTGAAACGCTCCTACGGTGACTGGACTACGCAAAACTTGGTGGGTTGGAAGGATCACCTCCACCGCCATGCAATCCAACCGATGCAGCAGTTCGCTTACACCAAGGGCAAGAACAGCACTGACAGCGCCTACATCATCGACGCCATGGACTTGTTGTACGGAGGCAATGTCGATGGCTTCTGTCTCGTCAGCAGCGACAGCGATTTCACTCGACTTGCCACTCGCCTGCGGGAGGCCGGCAAGGTCGTTTATGGGTTCGGAGAACGCAAGACTCCAGACGCTTTCATCGCGGCTTGCGACAAGTTCGTCTTCGTTGAGGTACTGAAACAACCTGCCATAGGCGCAGCCCCTGGGTCACCCGTACAGGTGAAGGATGTTCCGCCCCTTCACGGTCTGCTGACGCACGCTGTGAAAGAGACACAGCGTGACACGGGATGGTCGTCGCTATCAGCCGTAGGCTCCTTCATAAACAAAAATCACGCATCTTTTGATCCGCGGAACTATGGCTTTAGCAAGCTCAGCGACCTGGTGCGCAAGCAACACCACTACTTGGTGGTCAAGGAGACCACAGATGCGGCGGGCTTCAATCACTTGCACATCAAGCTGAAGTAGTCCCGTTTGGATGCCCCTGCCTCCTAATGCCCGCGTGACTCGTTCCGGGAGGTCGAATCACGCAATTTGCTGGCAGCATTGGGTCGGTGCCATCCCCTCAGCGCAGTTCAGCAACATCAACGTGGATGTCTTGAATCGCTGAAAGTACGCGTCGACATCGCTTCCTTCGAGCCGGAGAGGACGATGGAAGTCTCTTCTCTGGTTGACGTCCACGAGATACGTCATCGCCCCCGCCAAGTAGGCGCGCGTCGACAGCGGCATGCTCTTCCAGCTTCCTAGGGGACGGACTAGCAAGCCCCCCGCGTCCAGGTTCGTCGACATCCCTGCACCTGAGTTGCCCATTGCCAGCGCCTTCGCAGCAACCCCAGTCGCCCAAGTTCTGACAAAGACGTCTTGCGGACTTAACTCGAGAAGGCTCCCCAAAGTCGCCTCATCGACTCCGAACGGCTGAGCTGTCCCTGCATAGGCCAGCAATAGAACCTCATCCAAGACCAAGACTTTCTGTTCGCTGCGTTCTGCCTTGGACGCCTTCCCTTTGCCAGCAGGACGCCCATCGGCAGTGACGCCTGCCCCATGGGCAGAGATCGCGAGGATGGCCGCCGGCAACGCGAGCAAAAGGGGGTTCATCAAGCGAGGCAAAGGCCTTCTCCAAGCGAAATGGGGTCAGGTCTCGCCTTTAAACTACCCTACCCGTCTTCAACCCCCGCCTTGTATGGCCCGCCCCCTCCGCCTTGAATTTCCCGGCGCCGTGTACCACGTCACTTCGCGCGGTGACCGGCGTGAGCCCATCTTTCGGGACGACGAGGACCGAGAGCTGTTCTTGCAGACCCTCGGCCTGGGGCTGGCGCGCTTCCATGCCGGTGCTATGGCCTACTGCCTGATGGGCAACCACTACCACTTGGTGCTGCAAACGCATCGCGGGGGCTTGTCGCAGCTGATGCGGCATGTGAATGGGGTGTACACGCAGGCCTTCAACCGGCGGCACGGCTTGGTGGGGCATTTGTTCCAGGGGCGCTACAAGGCCATCGTTTGCGACAGCGATCGCTACCTGATGGCGCTGTGCCGCTACGTGGAGCGCAACCCGGTGGCGGCGGGCTTGGTGCCTTTGCCGGGGGATTGGACATGGAGCAGTTACCGGGCGCACACTGGGCTGGTTGCGGCGCCCGACTGGCTGGACACCACACAACTAGACAGCTTCATGCTGCAGCGTGTTCCCGCCAGTGCAGCTGAGCGCGCCCAAGCGCAGCGCCTGTATGCGCAAGCGGCGGGTGGCGAGGCGGGAGGCAGCGGGGAGCAGGGCGACCTGCAGGGCGACCGACAAGACGAGCGACACGACGAGCGTGGGGCCGAGACCGCCGCCAGTGCCGCTGCCCGGCTGTGGACCGAGGGTTTGCGACAGCAGGTGTACCTCGGCGATGCGGACTTTGTGACGCGTGTGCAGGCGTTGGCGGAGGGGCAGGGGGCGCGCTTTGACCGGCCTCAGGTGCCGCGTGCGCAACGGGCCAGCCCGCTGACGCTGGACGACTGGCTGCTGCGCTGCGCCACGCGAGAGGAGGCTTTGATGCGGGCGCACCGTGAGTCGGGTCTGACGATGACGGCGATGGCCGAGCGTTTGGGTTTGTCGGTGACTCGGGTAGGGCGCTTGATTGCGCGAGCGGAGGCTGCGCTCAGCGGCCTCAAACCCGAATGACCGTGTCGCTGTAAAGCGCCAACGTGGCGTCGTGCGTGACCAGCCGCATGGGCTCGGTCAAGGCCTGGGCCGCCAGCAGGCGGTCGAAGGGATCATGATGGTGGGCAGGCAGTGATGCCACGGCTGCCGCGTGCTCGGCTTCGATGGGCAGGCTGCGGTAGCCCGCGGCGCTGAAGTAGCGCAGGGCTTCCTCGCCAGGAATCGGCATGTCGCCCCATCCCAGCGCGTGCTTGATGCTGATTTCCCAGATGCTGGCCGCACTGACCAGATCGTGTTGCGGGGCGCGAGGAGCAGGGCGCGGGCCTGGGGGCTGAGCTTGGGGTGGTCGGCAATCGCCCAAAGCGCCACATGGGTGTCCAACAGCAAGTTCATCGCGACAGGTCGCCCATGAGCCAGCGAGCCACGTCCTCATTGGCACCATCGATGTTGTCGGGCACCTCGAACCGACCTCTGGCCACGCCGATGCGCTGCGCCGGTGGCGCGGCGTGAAAGGGCGCCAGCCGGGCAGCGTGACGGCCATGACGGGCGATGACGATTTCGCGCTCTTCGCCTTGTTCGATGGCCTCGACCAGGCGGGACAAGGTGGTCTTGGCTTGCAGCACGTTGACGGGCTTCATGGGGGCCTCCGAAAGCTGACTTAGTCTGCTCTGGCTAACCATGACGAGCGAGGGAAGACCTCCGAGGCGCGAATCTCGAATTCGGCGGTTGGCTGGCGACGGGCCCGTGCCCAGCCCCGTCCGACCACAATCGCGGCCCATGTCACCAGCGATTCATCACCAGGGACTGGGTGCGTTCAGTCCGCTCGGCGCAGGTCAGGACGGACGATGAGCGCCATGTCGCTGGCATTCCCCTCTGGATCAGGCAACGCGCCCTGGTTGCCGGGCCCATTCGCATCGGCCGGGGCGATCGCCCTCGCCACCGCCACCCCCGCCTGTCTGGCCCTGCAACTCACCCCGTCCAGCACCGCCATCCAGTCGCTGACGGCCCTGGGGCTTTGGGGCTTGGCTCTGATGGTGGCGGCAGCCACGGGGGCGGGGCGCGAGGTGTGGTGGCGCGGCTTGCTGTGGGGCTGGCTGCTGGTGGCCGTGTTCAACGCGGGTGTGGGGCTGGTGCAGGTGTTCGTGGCGCCAGCCACAGACTATTGGCTGCTGGCGCGCAGCGCCCTGCCGGGTCGCGCCACAGGCAATGTGCGGCAGCCCAACCTGTTGGGCACCTTGCTGTTGTGGGGTGCAGTCGCCGTCGTGGCGCTCGGGGCGCTGTCGGCACGCCGAGGGGCCTTGTCGCGGCGCCGGTGGGTGTTGATGGGCTCGGTGCTGGTGTTGCTGGTGTCGGTGCTGGTGTTGTCGGCCTCGCGCACGGCGTTGTTTCTGGGTCTGCCGGTGTTGGTGGTGTGGGGCCTGGCCGACCGCAGCCTGCCCAAGCCTTGGCGGGTGCTGCTGGTGGCCACACCGGCGATCGCGTTGGGGGCCGGCTGGGTGCTGCATGGCTTGGCGGAATGGATGGGGCTGGGTCTGGGGGCCGAGGCGCGTTTGGCGCAAGAGGGCATGCAGTCCACCTCGCGCTTGCAGGTTTGGCGCGAAACCTGGGCCTTGATCCTGGCCCACCCCGATGGGGTGGGGTGGCACGGCTTCAACAAGGCCTGGACGCTGACGCCGTTTCCCGGTCGGTCGCCGCACTTTTTTGACCACACGCACAACCTGCCGCTGCAGTTGATCGTGACCCTGGGTTGGCTCCGTGGTGGAGTGGCTTGTGCCCTGCTGCTGATCGGGTACGGCGCCGCGACTTGGCAGGCTTGGCGAGCGCAGGGAGAAGAGGCCACGTGCCGGCGCGCGGCGTGGGCGGCCCTGAGCGTCGTGGGTGCCCACAGTCTGATGGAGTACCCCCTGTGGTACCCGGTGTTTCTGTTGCCCACTTTGGCGGCCGGGGTGCTGTGCTGGTTGCCGGAGGCCGACGCCTCCCCAACCCGCGCTGCGCGCACTGGGTGGCGGGCCGGATGGGCCGCGCTGGGCTTGGCCCTGATGCTGGGTTCGGCCTGGGCGGCGTGGGAATACCGCCAAGTGAGCGCGATCTACGCGCCCTCGGCGGGCGACGCCCGCTCGCTGGCCACGCGCATCGCGGCCGGGCAGCGCACCTTCTTCTTTTCGCGTCAGGCGGACTACGCCGCTGCCACCGCCCTGGGCGATGGCCCGGCGGCGCTGGCCGCAGCCGAGCGCACCTCGCTGGCTTTGATCGACACCCGCCTGCTGATGGCCTGGGCTCGGAGCCTGCACGCGGCGGGGCAAACCGACAAAGCCCGATGGCTGGTGGCGAGGCTGCGCGAGTTCCGCAAGCCCGATGGCGAGGCGTGGCTGGCCGAGTGCGACACCGACCCGTCGCTTTGGCAATGCCAGCCGCCTGAGGGGGTGTACGGCTGGCGTGAGTTTTAAGGCGCGGTTGCCGTCGGTTTCAGGGGGCGATCGTCTGGGCTGGTGACAGCCAATCCCCCGACTTGCCGCCACGCTTTTCCAGCACCTGCACGCCGTCGATGACCATGCCGCGGTCGGCAGCTTTGCACATGTCATAGACCGTGAGCAGGCCGACTTGAACCGCGCACAGGGCCTCCATTTCGACGCCGGTGAGCCCGACGGTTTCGGCTTGGGCCGTGCAGACGATGCGGTGGTGCGCGGCGTCCAACTCGAAGTCCACGGTGACGCGGGTCAAGGGCAGGGGGTGGCACAGCGGCACGAGATCGGCGCAGCGCTTGGCGCCCTGGATGGCGGCGATGCGTGCCACGCCCAGCACGTCGCCTTTGGCCGCTTGGCCACTGGCCACCAATGCGAACGTGGCGGCCTGCATGCTGATGTGGCCGCGGGCCCGCGCCACGCGGTGCGTGGCGGCCTTGCTGCCCACGTCCACCATGTGGGCCTGGCCTTGGGCGTCGAAATGGGTGAGCGGGGCGGTCATGGGCCATCAGCCAGAAAGCTTGCAGTCGGGCGATGATAGGAGCCCGCTGGTGGTGGCTTGCGTTCGCGGCTCCGGGCGGATTTGAAGAAAGGCGCGCGGCTGGTCCGCGCGAGGCACGACGATGGTGGGTGAAGCAGGACAAGGGCAAGGGCGTACCGCCCGTTGGACCGAGCGGACTCGGCGCGCAACCGCCTGCGCCTTGGCGGTGTCGATGGCGCTGGGGCCCGCCTGGGTTCAGGGGGCGGCGCAAGGTTCGTCGCGGTTGCCGGCCTTGGGCGATGTCATCTCCGAAAGCCTCAGCCCCATCGACGAGCGGCGCCTGGGCGACACCATCATGGCGGAGATTCGGCCCGACCCCGCGGTGATGGACGACCCGATCCTTGGGGCCTACATCCAATCGCTGTGGAAGCCTCTGCTGCAGGCCGCGCGTGAAGAAGGGCACCTGAGCGACGAGTTGGCCGAGCGTTTCGCCTGGGAAACCTTCATCATTCGCGAGCGCTCGGTGAACGCTTTTGCGCTGCCGGGGGGCTACGTCGGCGTTTACTTGGGCTTGCTCAACATCACCCAACAGCGGGACGAGGTCGCCTCGGTGCTGGCGCACGAACTGGCCCACGTCACGCAGCGGCACATCGCGCGCCGTATCGTGGGCGATTCGCAATCGACCGCGCTGACCATCGTGGGCACCGTGTTGGGCTTGATCGCCGCTTCGCGGGCAGGCAGCGTCGATCTGGCGCAGGCGGCCATCATGGGCGGGCAGGCCGCGGGCATCCAAGCTCAGTTGAATTTTTCGCGCGACATGGAGCGCGAGGCCGACCGCGTGGGCTTTGGGGTGATGACGGCGGCGGGATACCGTCCCTTGGGCATGGCGCGCATGTTCGAGCGCATGGAGCAGGCCATGCACCTGACCGACAGCGGCAACTACCCCTACTTGAGGTCGCACCCCTTGACGACCGAGCGCATCGGCGAGGCGCGCCAGCGGGCTTCGCTCTCGGAAGACGCCCAAGCCGAGCCGAACGGGCGCCTGGAGCATGCGCTGATGGTGGCACGTGGGCGGGTGCTGATGGACGAGCGCGTGGAGGCTTTGCAAAACCTGGTCGGGCTCGATGTCGGTTCGCGCGAAGCGGGTGACGTGGACCAACTGGCCGCGCGCTACACCGCGGCGCTGGCGGCCTACAAGTTGCGGCAGCGCGAACGCGGCGACGCCGCAGTGCTGGCTGCGGAGAAGTGGTGGCCCCGTGCCGCGAGCGACCGTGCCTTTGTGCGGCGCCTGTTCACGTTGTTGCGTGCCGAGGGGGCTTGGTTGGCGGGCGACGGTCCGGCCGGTTTGGCCCTCTTGGATGCCTTGCCTGAGGCTCGCGGCGACCGGGTGTCTCTGCTGCTGCGGGCGCAGTTGGCGGCGCAACCGGGGGTCGACCTGGGCGCCCGGGCGGCCGTGCTGGAGCGCTTGCAGACCCACCAGGTCTTGAACCCGCGAGACAGCCTCGCCTGGGAGGCCAGCGCGCGGTTGTGGGAGTTGCAGGGGCAGCCGCTGCGGGCGCTGCGAGCGCAGGCCGAGTCGCGGGCAGCGTTGGGGGACCTGCGTGGGGCGATCGATCGCCTGCGCTCGGCCCTTCGGCAAACTCGCACCGCGCTAGGTGGCGGCGATCCGATCGAAGCCTCGGTGATCGACGCCCGCTTGCGCACGCTCAGCTACGAGCGTCGCGCCCACTTGCAGGCGCTGTATCCGCGCGGTGTGCCGCGCGACGTCGAGCGCGATTGAGGGGCCGGATGGGGGCGCGTCAGCGCCTGGGCTTGAGCAACGCGTCCACCGCCAAGCCCAGCAGGCTGTAGGCCAGCGAGCCCAGTAAGGCCGAGCCGAACCCTTGAACGACGAAACCGTCCAGCACACTGGCCGCGGCCCAAAAGAGCAGCGCGTTGATGACGAAAAGGAACAGGCCCAGCGTCAGCACGGTGACGGGCAGGGTCAGGACCACCAGCAGCGGACGCAGCAAGGTGTTGAACAGACCCAATACGGCGGCCGCGATCAGGGCCGATACGAAGCTGGTGACGCTCACGCCTGGGACGAGGTGGGCCACGATCAGCAGGGCGCCCGCCAAAAACAGCCAGCGAATCAGGAAGTTCATGGCTCAAGGATAGCGGCCAGCAACGGTTGCCGGCAGCCTGCAAGGCACAATACGCGTCGCTCTGAAAGGGGAGTAGCTGCATGTCCGCGAGGGCATGGCGTGTGGTTCGTCAGCACGGTGTCCGTCGGGCACCCGGGCCCCGCAGCCGGTGTCGCACTTGAGACGCCGTCCCCGCAAGACCTTTCGGACCACCCCAGCGGGAGGCTTGCGCCGGCCCGTTGGGCCTTTGTCGTCTGTTGGGAATCTTCGCATGCAAACCATCGCGCCCCTGTGGCTATGGGGCTTTTTCGTGGCGGCCGTCGTGGTCGCCCTGTTCATCGACTTCGTCGTGCTCAAGAAGCAAGGCGCACACGAGGTCGGCGTCAAAGAGGCGCTGAACTGGTCCATCGTTTGGGTGGCCGTGTCCCTGGCCTTCAATGCGCTGTTCTGGTGGGCCGTGAAGGACACCAGCGGGGACGCCGCCCTTGCCAACACGAAGGCCCTCGAGTTCCTGACCGGCTATCTCATCGAGAAGTCGCTGGCCGTGGACAACATCTTCGTGTTCCTGATGATCTTCACGTACTTCGCGGTGCCAGCGGCCTACCAGAAGCGCGTGCTGATGATCGGCATCATCGGTGCCATCGTGCTGCGCTCCATCATGATCTTGGCGGGCGGCTGGCTGCTCCAGCAGTTCCACTGGATCTTGTACGTGTTCGGCGCCTTCTTGCTGCTCACTGGCATCAAGATGTGGTGGGCGGCTGGGCAAGAGCCCGACTTGGAGAGCAATCCCGCCCTGAAGTTGCTGCGCAAGCTCATGCCGGTGAGCAAGCACTTCGATGGTGAAAAGTTCTTCACGGTCGAGAACGGCAAGAGGATTGCCACGCCCCTGCTGATGGTCATTTGCTTGGTGGGTTTCACCGACGTGATCTTTGCGGTGGATTCGATCCCGGCCATCTTCGCCATCACCACCGACCCCTTCATCGTGCTGACCAGCAACGTGTTCGCCATCTTGGGCCTGCGCGCGATGTACTTCTTGTTGGCGGCGGTGGCGGCCAAGTTCCACCTGTTGAGCTACGGCTTGGCGGTGATCCTGGCTTTCATCGGCACGAAGATGCTGCTGATCGACGTCTACAAGATCCCGGTGGTGGTGAGCCTGGGCGTCGTGGTGGGCATCCTGGCCGTGACCATGGTGCTCAGCGTGCGCACGGCGCCCAAGCTCAAGACCGGCGCCTGAGTCGATTCACGCGAAGCGAACGGCGGCCAGATGCTGGCCGCCAACATGCTGACGCCCATCGCGCTGATGAAGGCCACCGTGGACGCCATGGCCGAGCGCGGCCACGGCCGCGTCATCAACATCAATTCGGGCGCGGTGAAGGCGCCCATCGAGGGGCTGGACGTGTCCGATGGTGCGCGTTCGGGCCTCACCGGCTTCGTGGCCGGCTTGGCAGGGCAAAGCCGTCTGGCGTCGCGCAACGTCACCCTCAACAACCTGTTGCCCGGCAGCTTCGACACCGATCGCATCCGCGCCACTGACGCCGCGGCCGCGCAGGCGCAAGGGCGCGAGGGGGACGCGGTGCAGGCCGAGGAAGTTGCGGCCATCCCCGCTCGGCGGCTGGGGCGGCCCGAGGAGCTCGGTGCGCTGTGCGCCTTCGCGTGCAGCGTGCAGATGGGCCACCTGACGGGGCGGAACCTGCTGCTCGACGGGGGCGCTTGCCCTGGCGCGATGTGACGTGCGTGCCACGCTCCAAGCATCCAAGGGTTTGAGAGCATGATTTCTCCTATGAAAACGCTTCGTTTTCATAGAGGAGCGCATTACCATCGCGGCTGCACGGGATTCGAGAGAACACGCAAGGCCTTGTGACCTGCGCCCGCCCCGGCACTCAACCTCAACACGGAGAGATTCACATGGCAACTGCGAAGAAGGCCGCTCCGGCCAAGAAGGCTGCACCGGCAAAACCCGCGGCCAAGAAGGCCGCGGCCCCGGCGAAGAAGGCGCCTGCAGCCAAGAAGGCTGCAGCCCCCGCGAAGAAGGCCGCTGCTCCGGCCAAGAAGGCTGCGGCCCCGGCGAAGAAGGCCACTGCCGCCAAGAAGCCCGCCGCGAAGCGCACCCCGAACGCCGCCTTCATGAAGGCCCTGACCCCGAGCGCGGCCCTGGCCGCCATCGTGGGCGACAAGGCCCTGCCCCGCACCGAAATCACCAAGAAGGTGTGGGAATACATCAAGAAGAACAAGCTGCAAGACGCGGTGCAAAAGCGTGTCATCGTGGCCGATGCCAAGCTGAAGGAAGTCTTCGGCAAGGCCAAGGCCGACATGTTCGAGATGACCAAGCTGATCAGCTCGCACCTGAAGTGACGACTCGCGCGGCTGGAGCCGCGCTGAATGCCCAAAGCCCCGACGGCGCCCTGCGCCCTCGGGGTTTTCTTTTGCCCGAGCGACTCAGCGGCGCAGCAAGGGCGCGAGGTAGCGGCCCGTGTGGCTGGCCGCGCAGGCGGCCACCTCTTCGGGCGTGCCTTGGGCCACCACGGTGCCGCCGCCTGAGCCGCCTTCGGGGCCCATGTCGATCACCCAGTCGGCCGTTTTGATGACGTCGAGGTTGTGCTCGATGACGACGATGGTGTTGCCCGCATCGCGCAGTTGGTGCAGCACCTTCAGCAGCAACTCGATGTCGGCGAAGTGCAGGCCGGTGGTGGGCTCGTCCAGGATGTAGAGCGTGCGGCCGGTGTCGCGCTTGCTCAGCTCCAGCGCCAGCTTCACGCGCTGCGCCTCGCCGCCCGACAAGGTGGTGGCGCTTTGGCCCAGCTTCACATAGCCCAGGCCCACATCGAGCAGGGTTTGCAGCTTGCGCGCCAGCGCGGGGACGGCGCTGAAGTGCTCGAAGGCGGCCTCGACGGTGAGGTCCAGCACGTCGGCGATGGACAGGCCCTTGTAGTGCACATCGAGGGTTTCGCGGTTGTAGCGGCGGCCGTGGCAGACGTCGCAGGGCACGTACACGTCGGGCAGGAAGTGCATCTCCACCTTCAGCACGCCGTCGCCCTGGCAGCTTTCGCAGCGGCCGCCAGCCACGTTGAAGCTGAAGCGGCCGGCGCCGTAGCCCCGTTCGCGGGCGACCGGCATCTCGGCGAACAGCTCGCGCATGGGCGTGAACAGGCCGGTATAGGTGGCGGGGTTGCTGCGGGGCGTGCGGCCGATGGGCGACTGGTCGACGTTGATGACCTTGTCGAACAGGGCCAGGCCATCGAGCCAGGCATGGGGTGCGGGTTCGGTGTGGCTGCCGTACAGCTTCTTGGCCACGGCGGCGTACAGGGTGTCGTTCACCAGCGTGCTCTTCCCCGAGCCCGAAACGCCGGTCACGCAGGTGAAGAGGCCGACGGGGAAGGCCACGTCCACGTTCTTCAGGTTGTGGCCGTGCGCGTTGTGCACCAGCAGCTGCTCGGCCGGGCGGGCGCGGCGCGGCGGCACGGCGATGCGCCGCGCGCCGCTGAGGTACTGGCCGGTGATGGACGCCGGGTTGGCGGTCACCTCGGCCGGGGTGCCTTGCGCCAGCACGCGGCCACCATGCACGCCGGCACCAGGCCCCAGGTCGAGCACGTGGTCGGCCGCACGGATGGCGTCTTCGTCGTGCTCGACCACCAGCACGGTGTTGCCCAGATCGCGCAGGCGGCGCAAGGTGGCGATGAGCCGGTCGTTGTCGCGCTGGTGCAGGCCGATGCTGGGCTCGTCCAGCACGTACATCACGCCGGTCAGGCCACTGCCGATCTGGCTGGCCAAGCGGATGCGCTGGGCCTCGCCGCCGCTCAGGGTGTCGGCGCTGCGTTCCAGGTTCAGGTAGTTGAGTCCCACGTCGTTCAAGAAGCGCAAGCGCGAGCCGATTTCGCGCAGCACCTTCCCGCCGATTTCGGCCTTGGCCCCTTTGAGCTGGAGGCCGTCCACGTAGGCGAGCGCGTCGCGCAGGGTCATGCGCTCGATCTCGAAAATGGCGCGGCCCTTGTCGCCTGGGCGGTTCACGTCCAGCAGGTGCACGTGGCGGGCCTCGCGGCGCAGCCGGGTGCCGGCGCAGTCGGGGCAGGGCTGGTGGGTTTGGTAGCGGGCCAGGTCCTCCCGCACGGCGGCGCTGTCGGTTTCCTTGAAGCGGCGTTGCAGGTTGGTGAGGATGCCCTCGAAGGGGTGCGATCGCTTCATGCTGCGCTTGCGCCCGCTGGCCGATTCGCTCACGTAGGTGAATGCGATCTCGGTCTCGCCCGAGCCGTGCAGCAGCACGTGCCGGGCTTCATCGCTCAAGCTTTCCCAGGGGGCTTCGAGGTCGAAGCCGTAATGCGCAGCCACGCCCTCCAGCAGGCCGAAGCTGTAGGGGTTGCGGCGGTCCCAGCCTTTCACGGCGCCGCTGGCCAGGCTCAAGGACGGGAAGGCGACAACACGGGCTGGGTCGAAACCCAGCAAATGCCCCAGACCTTCGCAGGAGGGGCAGGCACCGCTGGGGCTGTTGAAGCTGAACAGGCGCGGCTCCAGCTCGGCCAGGGCGTAGCTGCAGATGGGGCAAGCGAACTTGCTGCTGAACAGGGTTTCGGCGCCGCTGGCCATGTCGAGCACCATCGCGCGGCCTTCGCTCAGGCGCAGCGCGGTCTCAAAACTTTCGGCCAGGCGCTGTCGCAGGCTGGTGGCGGCGTCGGGCCCGAGCTTGACGCGGTCGACGACCACGTCGACGTCGTGCTTCTCGGTCTTCTTGAGCGTCGGCAGGTCGGGGGACTCCACGACCACGCCGTCCACCCGAAAGCGCACGAAACCCTGGGCCTGGAGCGCGGTGAACTCGGTGACGAACTCGCCCTTTTTCTCGCGGGCGATGGGCGCCAGCAGTTGCAGCTTGCTGCCTTCTGGCATCGCCAGCACGGCGTCGACCATCTGGCTGACCGACTGGGCCTCCAGCGGCAGGCCGTGGTCGGGGCAGAAGGGCGTGCCGGCGCGGGCGAACAGCAGGCGCAGGTGGTCGTGGATCTCGGTGACCGTGCCCACGGTGGAGCGCGGGTTGTGGCTGGTGGCCTTTTGCTCGATGGCGATGGCCGGCGACAGGCCCTCGATCACATCGACCTCGGGCTTGTCCATCAGCTGCAGGAACTGGCGCGCGTAGGCGCTGAGGCTTTCCACGTAGCGGCGCTGGCCCTCGGCGTACAGGGTGTCGAAGGCCAAGCTGCTTTTGCCCGAGCCCGACAGGCCCGTGATGACCACCAACTGGTGCTTGGGGATGTCGACGTCGATGGCCTTCAGGTTGTGGGTGCGCGCGCCGCGCACGCGGATGAAGGCGGATTCGGAAGACATCGTGGCAGCGAACCGGGGCAAGACAACCGGCCATCATAGGTGGGGGGCGGCTGGCGGCGGGTGGCCGCCCGCGCGGGGCCGTCGGCGCGCGGGCATTCCCGGGCGATCGGTGGGGAGGGGGCTGTCGCACAATCGGGCGCTCTTTGCCCTGACCCACCGCCGCCGCCCATGCGTCGCCCCAACTTGTCGTTGCGCCAGCTCATCCTGCTTGCGGTGCTGGTGGGGATTTGCGCGCCCGCCGCGGCGGTGCTCGTGCTGTCGGACCGCCTGACGCGCGCCAGCGTGGAGCCGATCTTGGTCAGCCAGCGGGTGGCCGTGCTGAGCTTGGCCTCCACCTCCCTGGTGGACCCGCTGTGGGTGCTGGACGACGCCGCCACCAAACGGGCCGTCGACCAGCTGCTGGCCGATGCCAGCGTGTGCGGCGTTCATTTGTTGGAGGAACGCCCGGGCGCGCAGGAGCAAAAGATCAGCAAGTGCAGCCCCGGTTGGCCCACCGTGGACATGGCCGAGGCCATCAAGCGCGAGGGCATGTTGCTGGGCACCCTGACGGTGTCGTTCGACGACGGGGCCACCGACAAACTGGTGCGCGAGCGCCAGCAGCAGATCGTTGCCATCGTCGCCTTTCAGGTGGTGCTTGGCGGGGCCGTGATCTTGGTGGTGCTGTACGTGCGCCTGATCCGCCCCATCGACCGCCTCAAGCGCCAGGCCAGTGCCATTGCGGCACGCGAACCCCACGAGCAAGCCGACTGGCAGCGCGGCGACGAGTTGGGTGAGTTGGGCCAGCACCTGAACCACGCGGGCGAGCAGATCGACTCCTTGTTGGCCGACATGGAGGCCAAGAACACGCAGTTGCGTCAGATGGCCATGTACGACCACCTGACGCAGCTGCCCAACCGTACGCTGTTCCGCGAGGTCTTCACCCACGAGGCGGCGTTTGCGCGCCGACATCGGCACGTGATGGCGCTGCTGTTTGTCGATCTCGACCGCTTCAAGGCCATCAACGACACCCTGGGCCATGCCGCCGGGGACCGCTTGTTGCTGATGGTGAGCGAGCGCTTGCGCGGCGCGGTGCGGGGCTCGGATTTGGTGTGCCGCATCAGCGGCGACGAGTTCCTGCTGCTGCTCAGCGACGCCAAATCGCCCGAGATGGTGCAGGCCACGGTGCAGCGGATGTTGGAATCGTTGTCGGACATGCTCGAGTTGAGCGGCGGCCAGCAGGCGCAGGTGTCGGCCAGCGTGGGCATCGCGTTGTACCCGCAAGACGGCGAAGACTTTGACGAGCTGGTGCGCCATGCCGACATGGCCATGTACCAGGCCAAGCAGGATGGCCGCGCGCGTTACGCCTTCTACGAAGCCCACTTGGACGCAGCGCTGGCGGAGCGCCTGCAGTTGGAGCGCGAGCTGGTGGAGGCCATCCGCCACAACCAGTTGGTGCTGCACTACCAGCCCATCGTCGACGGCGCCTCTGGCGCGGTGCGGGCCGTGGAGGCCTTGGTGCGTTGGCGCCACCCCACGCGCGGTCTGCTGTACCCCGGCTCCTTCATCCAAGTGGCCGAGGAGTCGGGCCTGATCCGGGAGTTGGGGGCCTGGACTCTGGAGGCTGCTTGTCAGCAGATCAGCCATTGGAAGAGCCAAGGTCGCCATCCGGGCTCGGTGGCGGTGAACCTGTCGGCCAGCCATTTCCGCGACCAGCGGCTGCCCGAGCAGTTGCGCGAACTCATCCAGGTCCACGCGTTGTCGCCGGGCGAGCTGACGGTGGAATTGACCGAGAGCACGGTGATGACCGACAGCGCTACCTCGATGAGGACCATCGAGGCGCTGAACGCCATGGGCATCGAGCTGGCCGTGGACGATTTCGGCACGGGCTATTCGTCACTGGCCTACCTCAAGCTGCTGCGCCCGAAGAAGCTCAAGATCGACCGCAGCTTCGTGCGCGACGTGCCGGACGACCCCGACGATTGCGTGTTGGTGCGTGCCGTGCTGGGCCTGGCCCGGGCCTTGGAAATCGAGGTGGTGGCCGAGGGTGTGGAAACCGAGGCGCAACGGGCCTTCTTGTTGGGCGAGGCTTGCACCTCCCAACAAGGCTACTTGTTTGCCAAGCCCATGCCGCCCGATGAGCTGGTGGGGCGTTTGGCCCGCTGGCCCTGAGCCCATTCGGCGCTCAGGCTTGGAGCACGCGCAGGATGTCGCGCCCGTAGGCTTCCAGCTTCTTGGCGCCCACGCCGCTCACCGCCCCCACTTCGGCCAAGGTTTGTGGGTGGCGTGACGCCAACTCGTGCAGCGTGCTGTTGGGAAAGATCAGGTAAGCGGGCAGGTCGTGCTCGCGGGCCACTTCGGTGCGCCAGGCTTTGAGCGCCTCCCAGCGCGCGTGTGCTGCCGCATCCAGGTGCATGGCGACGGCCGGACTGCCGGTGCCTCTGCGGGCCTTGGGTGCCCGGCCCTCGCCCGTGCCCTCGCGCAGCTTCACGGTTTGGTCGCCGCGCAGCACGGGTTTGGCGGCCTCGCCCAGGCTCAGGGTTTGGTACTCGCCCTCGACCTCGATGGCGCTCATGGCGATGAGCTGGCGCAGCACCGCGCGCCACTGCGTTTCGCTCACGTTCTTGCCAATGCCCCAGGTGCTGAGCGTGTCGTGCCCGTGCTGGCGGGTTTTGTCGGTGGCCTTGCCGCGCAGCACGTCGATTAGGTGGCCGGCGCCGAAGTGCTGGTTGCGCTCTTTGCGGAAGCGGTAGATGCAGCTCAGGGCCATGCGCGCGGGCTCGGTCGCGTCCCACACGGCGGGCGGCGACAGGCAGTTGTCGCAATTGCCGCACTGGTAGATCGCCCCCAGTCTCCGCCCCTGTGCGGCTTCGCCCCCCCCCGAGGGGGCGCGCCCGCCTTGGGGCGGCCCGGCGGCGGGCGTCGCGCCGCTCGCGGCCGAGTCCTCGCCGAAGTAAGCCAGCAGGCGCCGGCGTCGGCAGTCGGTGCTCTCGGCCAGGGCCAGCAGGGCGTCGAGCTTGGCGCGCTGCACGCGTTTGAACTCCTCGCCCGCGGGGCTTTCGTCGATCATGCGGCGCTGCTGCACCACGTCGGCCAGGCCGTAGGCCATCCAGGCGTTGGCCGGCTCGCCGTCGCGGCCGGCGCGGCCGGTCTCTTGGTAATAGCCTTCGATGTTCTTGGGCAGGTCCAGGTGGGCGACGAAGCGCACGTCGGGCTTGTCGATGCCCATGCCGAACGCGATCGTGGCCACCATCACCACGCCCTCGTCGCGCAGGAAGCGGTCTTGGTGCTGGGCGCGCGTGGCGCTGTCCAGGCCTGCGTGGTAGGGCAGGGCCTTCACGCCTTGGCCCTGCAGCCACTCGGCGGTTTCGTCGACCTTCTTGCGGCTGCCGCAGTAAACGATGCCGGCGTCCAGACTGCCGCCCTCCCGGTGCTCGGCGTACAGGAAGCGCAGCAGCTGGGCGCGCGGGTCGCTCTTTTCGACCACGCGGTAGCGGATGTTGGGCCGGTCGAAGCTCGCGATGAAGGCTTGGGCGTCTTGCAGCTGCAGGCGTTCGACCATGTCGGCACGCGTGTGGGCGTCGGCCGTGGCGGTGAGCGCCATGCGCGGCACGCCGGGGTAGCGCTCGTGCAGCAGGCTTAAGGAGAGGTAGTCCTCGCGGAAGTCGTGCCCCCACTGGCTGACGCAGTGCGCCTCGTCGATGGCGAAGAGGCTGAGCAGGCCGCGCTCGTGCAGCGAGTCGAGCAGGGCCTGAAAGCGCGCGTTGGTCACCCGCTCGGGGGCGGCATACAGCAGGGTCAGCTCGCCGCTGAGCAGCTCGCGCTCGATGCGTTTCGTGGCCTCGAAGTCCAGCGTGCTGTTCAGAAAGGCGGCCTTGACGCCGACTTCCTCCAGCGCACCGACTTGGTCGTGCATCAGCGCGATGAGCGGGCTGACCACCAGCGTGACGCCCCGGCCCCGGCGTTGCCGCACGATGGCCGGGATTTGGTAGCACAGCGACTTGCCGCCGCCGGTGGGCATGAGCACCAGCGCGTCGCGCCCGGCGATGGCGGCGTCGACGACGTCGCGTTGCAGGCCGCGGAAGTTCGGGTAGCCGAAGACCTGTTGGAGGACCTGCAGCGCGGGGTCGGCGGAAGGGGCGGTCAAAGCGGGCATGGGGTCGGCATGGGCGCGCGATTGTCGCGGCGCTGCGGAGAATGGTGCGATGGACGCCCTGCTCAGCCTGCCGCAAGTGCTCGCCTTCGTGGGCGCCGCCTTGCTGGTCACCGTCGCTCCCGGCCCCGACAACCTGATGGTGCTGAGCCTGGGCTTGGCCCGGGGTCGCCGGGCGGGCCTTGCCTTCGGCGCCGGTTGCGCGCTGGGCTGCCTGAACCACACGGCGCTGGCCGCGCTCGGTGTGGGGGCCTTGATTGCGGCGTCTCCGACGGCGTTCACCGCGCTGCGGTGGGCCGGAGGGCTCTACTTGGTGTGGATCGGCGTCGGTGCCTTGCGCGCCAGTTGGCGATCGCCCGAGGGCAACGCCCCGCGAGCCGTGCCGCCCGACCCGCCGCGCCGTTTGTTTTTCAAGGGCTTGGCCGTGAATGCCATCAACCCCAAGGTGGTGCTGTTTTTCTTGGCCTTTTTGCCCCAGTTCGTCGATCCGCTGCGGGGCCACGCTGCCGGGCAGGTCGTGCAGTTGGGTCTGGCGTTCACGCTGCAGGCCCTGCTGGTGTTTGGGGCCATCGGGTGGTTCGCCGGCCGTGTGGGCGAGCGACTGCAGCAGCGCCCGGGCTTGACTCGTGGGCTCGACGGGATCGCGGGCCTGGTCTTCGTGGGCTTGGGCTTGCGCTTGTTGGTGGCCTGAGCGTCCCCGGGGCGTGGTGCAACCCCGCCCCGGGGCCGTTCGGCGACAGCCTGGGTTTGTGCCTTGCAGCCTTTAGGCCAGGGTGGCCGCCGGGTGGTGCACGGCTTCGCGCTCGGGGCGCGGCGTCGAAGTGCGCGGCGGCAGGCAGTCCGCCAAGGTGCGCGTCTCCAGCCAGCGCAAGGCCTCGGCTTCCAAGCCATCAAGCAGCGCGCCGGTGGCGGTTTGCTCGATGGACGTGGGCTCGTCATCCTCGGGGGCTTCCCGGGCCCCCGTGAGGGTGTGCTGACCCACGGCGCGGGCGACCTCGGCGATGGACAGGTCGTGCGGACTGCGCGCCAGCAGGTAACCCCCGCCGGGGCCGCGCAGGCTGTCGACCAGGTCGGCGCCCCGCAGCTTGCCGAAGACGGCTTCCAGGTACGACAAGGACACACCCAAGCGAGGGGCGAGGGCGGTCAGGGCCAGCGGCTGGCCACAGCGGGTTTCGGCGAGTTCGACCAAGGCCGAGACCGCCACGCTGAGGCGACGGTTAGGCATGGTGGGCGCCTCCTCGTACCGTGTGCAGGGAAGGCGACCCAAAAAACAGATTGACGATTGGCATGTCAACTCCACGTGTGCCCCGCCAAGGCCCAGTCTGGGCGGCTTTGCGGGGGAGTTCCCAAAACGTCGGACCCGACGGGTGCGACGAACGAGGCCGGTTCTTGCCCGGCCAGGGACTCAGGAGCGTGTACGGGGCGGCCTCAGCGGGCCTTCCAGAAAGGGACCCTTGGAGGCGGGGTCGTGGGGATGCCTACGCCAGGTTTGGAGCGCGTGCCCAGCGTGCCCAGGTGGGTGAGCACCCACGGCCAAGCTGGGTTCGGTCAGACCACCGTCGGTGCCGCCTTGGGCGGCGGCATCGTCCAAAGGGATCGGGACGCGTGCAGGGTCAACGCCGTAAGCTGCGTCGGCATCGGGCGATATCGCGGTGGTCGCTGGGGTCATCGCGGCGGTGGAGGTCTGCGCGCAAGCCGGCAGGCCGTGGGTCATCCCGACCACAACCCAAACCAGATGGAAGATCCAGCGCCACGCATTCATGTCCCCATTTTAGTGAAGGGCGTGTGATTCGGGACGTCATGGGCGTTGGCCGATGCAGAGCCCAGCTCCGGCAATATGTCACAGCTGGCTCGGGATGCCCAGCATGGGCCTGGTCAGCTTGTTGTGGCAGCGTGTTCCCCCCAAGAGGCGATGGCCCAGCGAAGCGACAGCAGCATGACGATCCCCCTGCCTCCCCCGGCGCTCCGGAGCCGACGCGTTTGGGTTCAGTGCGCATTGGCGCTCGGATGGACCGCCTGTTTGGGGCCGGCCGCTTGGGGTGGTCCCGCCAAGCCCAGGCTCAAGCTCAGGGTCGGGTGGCTGAATTCGCCGCCTTACCAATTCGACACGCCGCACGGGCCCGCGGGCCTGGACATCGAGCTGATGGGCTTGTGGGCGCAGGCCGCTGGCGTGCAACTGGAGTGGGTGCAAGCCACGTGGGCGCGGCAATTGCTGGAGGCATCGTCTGGCGGGCTGGACTTGATGATGTCGGCCACCCCCTCCGAAGAGCGGCGTGTTTATGCCGACTTCACGGCCCCCTACCGCGATGAGCACCTCGGTTTGGTGGCGCTGGCCGGGCATAACCTGGCGTTGACCCACCTGAGCGACTTGGAGGGCCAGTCGGTCAAGGTCGGGGTCATGCGGGGCGTGGCGTTTCCCCCGGCGGTGGCCCAGGCTTTTGCCAAGCCGGCCTTGCAGCGCTTGCTGGTGCCCATGCGCGGGCACGATCTGACCTTGGAGGCGTTGCGTGCGCGGCGCCTTCACTACATCGTGGGCGATGCGATTTCGCTGAGCCACCACGCGGAGCGGGACTCGGGCGCGCCCATCGTGGTGGCCCTGCGTTTCGCACCCGCACCGGTGCACGTGCTGGTGTCGCGCCAGACCTTGGCTCGGGTACCGGGCCTGATGGCCCGACTGAACGACGCCTTGGCCCGTGTGCGCGGCAGCGCCGCTTGGCTGCAGGTGCTGGCGCGTTACCCGGGCACCTGATCGGGCCGCCGTCCCCTCATTCGGGCCACCCCTCCACCCCCATGTCTTTGGGCGCGCTGAGCTGGTGGCTGACCGTCAGGCGTTGGGATTCTTGCGGCGCCAGGGTCAGGCGCCAGAGCCGGGTGCCGGGCAACTCGCGCCAAGTGCCGGGCGCAGGCTCGGGGACGTAGCGCGATTGCACCTGGATGTCTTGGTGTTGGGCCACGGGGCCGGCCTCCAGCACTTGAACCGCGAGGGGCTTGCCACTGGCGTTGCTCAGCGTGTAGGCGCGCTGCACCGTCACCGTCTTGCGGCTGCCGATGAAGCCGCCGTTGCCGCCGTCCAGACCTTGGGGCTCGACGCGCACGCGCACCCGATCGTCCGGCCCGAAGAACAGCCGCTCGGACGTCTCCTGCCCTGGCGCCCAGTGGCTGCGACCGACGAACTGGCCGTCGCGCAGCAGTTGCACCGCCCCAGGGGGGAAGAAGCCTTCGGGGCGGGCCACGGTGGCCAGCAGGAAAGCTTGCACGCCGTTTTGCGGTTGAACGTGCGTCACGACCTGGGCGGGCCAGCTCAAGCGGTCCAGGCGCACGTGGCGGCGCTCGTTGCCGCTGGCCACCGTGGTGGCGCCGGGCACGGTGAATTGCAGGTCGAAGTCGCTCTCGAAGGACGGCAAGGGCTGGTCGATGCGGGAGCCCGTGACCTGGACGCGATCCAGCTCGGGGGAGGGGGCCATCGGCATGGCCATGGCGGCCGGCGCGGGCGTCGCGCGTTTCCAGGCCTCGGGCACGCGGAGCTCCAGCTTGTTCAGCAACCAGGGCGAAGGGTCCACCTGGCCCATGGCCCGGTCGGGTCGGCGGGTGCTGAGCACCAGGGCGATGTCGCGCCAGCGCTCGCCCGTGGTTTGCTGCACCTCGGCCAAGCGGTCCAGTTGCACGCGTGAGGCCGCGCTGTCGAGGTCGGCGCGGTAGCTGGGCTGCCAGCCGGCGCGCTGGGTGCGGCCCGTCAGGCGCAATTCGCCGGCTTGGGGCGCGTTGACTTGCACGGTCACACGCAGCCAGGCGCCGACGTCGCCGCCCTCTTGCTGTCGCTGCTGCAGCAGGGGCTGCAGTTGGCGGTTCAAGGTGTCGACCTGGCGCTGCAGCGCGTTCTTTTGCTTGAGGGCGTCCAGCCCTTGGCGGCGCAGCGTCTCGCCCGTGGTGGGCTGGAAGCCCGCCTTGCCCACCTCCTTCAGGTAGCCCAGGTGCAAGTCCAGCGCCTGGCGCTCGGCCAGCAAGGTGGCGATCTGCTCCTCGAGGGCTTGGATTTGGGCGTCCAAGGCCGCGTCCCCGCTGCAGCCAGCGGCCGCTTTGGGCACGGTTTGCACGCGCAACTCGCCCGTGCGCACGCTGCCCAGCCCTTGGGCAACGAAGCCGTCGGTCTCGTAGCGGTCGGGGATGCAGGCGAAGACCACCTCCGCCGCCCCGGCGGGGACGGCCTGAACACGCTGAACCTCGGCGCCGCCGGGGTAGACCAAGGCCTGGGTGATGCGGCTCTGTGCCCAGGCATGGCCGGCGGCCAGGGCCAGGGCGATGACGGCAAGACGGCGAAAGGGCATGGTTCCTCCTGAGGCAACGGGGCGCTCATCTTGGCACGCTGGCACACTCTGGCGCACCGTGAACACCAACGCTCCCGACCCCCGCACCGCGCTCGTCCTGTTCTCGGGCGGGCAAGACTCCACCGCCTGCCTGGCCTGGGCCCTGGACCGCTACGCCCGCGTCGAAACCCTGGGTTTCGACTACCGGCAGCGCCACCGCATCGAATTGGACTGCCGGCTCGTCGTGCGGGCGCAGATCGCCGCGCAGTTCCCCGCGTGGCGCGCGCGCTTGGGGGACGACCACCTGCTGGACCTGGCTCTGCTGGCCCAGCTGAGCGACACGGCGCTGACGAGCGAGCGCGCCATCGAGCTGCAGGCCAACGGCCTGCCCAACACCTTCGTGCCCGGGCGCAACTTGCTGTTCCTGACGCTGGCCGCCACCGTGGCCTACCGCCGCGGGGCCAGCGTGCTGGTGGGGGGCATGTGCGAGACGGACTACTCCGGCTACCCGGATTGCCGCGACAACACCATCAAGGCGCAGCAAATCGCCTTGAGCCTGGGGCTGGATGCGCCCATGACCATCGAGACCCCGCTGATGTTCTTGACCAAGGCCGCCACCTGGCGCTTGGCCCAGGCCTTGGGGGGCGACGCGCTGGTCGAGTTGACCCGCGAGCACACGCACACCTGCTACCTGGGTGAGCGCGGTCAGCGCCACGCCTGGGGCCACGGGTGTGGTCAGTGCCCGGCTTGCACCTTGCGCGCCCAGGGGCATGCGCAGTACTTGGCCGAACGGGCCAACCTGGGTGCCGCATGCTGATCGCGGCTTGGCTCCTGCTGGCCTTGCTGGTGTTTTGGGGCCTGGGGGCCTACCACCGCCTCACGCGCCTGCGCGCCGGCATCGGCAGCGCGTGGCAGCAGTTGGAGCCGGCGCTGCGGACCCTGGCCAGCGCCGGGCAGCAATTGGCCGAGCGGGGCCGAGGTTGGCTGCCGGCCGAAGGGTCGGCCTTGGATGGGCTGATGCAAACCAGCGCCGACCTGCTGGTGGCCGTGCAAGCCGTGGCCGCGCGCCCCCACGCCGCCGAGCCCGTGGTTCAGTTGGCGGTGGCGCATGCTTTGCACGCGGCCGCCTTGCAGCGCGTTCGCAGCCTGTTGGCCCTGGTGGAGCACGACGAGCCGGACGCCGAGCGCCGCACGCTGTTGGTCAGCCTGCAAGGCGCCGAGCAGCAGCGCGACTTCGCCCGCCAACTTTTCAACCAACGGGTACAAGGCTTCAACGCGGCGCAAGCCGCTTGGCCCACGCGGGCGCTCACCGGGCTGTTTGGGTTCCACGACGCCGGCATGCTCTGAGCGCCGGGTGGCTTCCCCGGCAGCGGCGGCTCAGTGGCAGACGATGGCGCCGGTGGCGATCAATTCGTCGAACAAGGCCGCCACGGCCTGGCCGCTCATGGCGTAGGGGTCCAGGCGTGTGCTGCGGCCGTACTTCAGCACCAGGGCCGGGTTCAAGCGTTGCAGGTTCACCTGCCCCATGCTCCAGCCCGAAAAGCGCCGCTCGCCGATTTCTTCGTACGACAGCAGGGTCACGTCCTGGTGGCGCGCGTCGGCCACCACGCGGTTGTAGAGCGCGTTGACGGCTTCGCGGCCGCCTTCCAGCACCTGCACGAAGACGCCGTCGGTGTGGCAGAGCAGCCCGGTGATGCCGTGGCTGGGGTTGTTTTGGCGGGATTGGCGCAGCACGTTGGCCAAGTCCGTCTCGGCGAAGGCTTCGCCCACGCGGCTGGCGTAAATCAAGCGAACAAGCATGGGGTCAGTCCTTCTTCGACAGCAGCGACAGGAATTCGCGGCGCAGGTTGGCGTCCTTCAAGAAGGCGCCGCGCATCACGGAATTGGTCATCTTGGATTCGGTGTCTTTCACGCCGCGCCAGGCCATGCAGAAGTGGTCGGCCTCCATCACCAGGGCCAGGCCATCGGGCTGCACGCGCTCCTGCAGTTCGTTGGCCAGCATGGTCACGGCTTCTTCCTGGATTTGCGGGCGGCTCATCACCCAGTCGGCCAAGCGCACGTACTTGGACAATCCGATCAGGTTGCTGTGCTCGTTGGGCAACAGGCCGATCCACAGCCGGCCCAGGATGGGGCACAGGTGGTGCGAGCAGGCGCTGCGCACGGTGATGGGCCCGACGATCATCAGCTCGTTCAGGCGCGTCACGTTGGGGAATTCAGTCACCGAGGGCGCCGGCTTGTAGCGGCCGGCGAACACCTCGCGCACGAACATCTTGGCCACGCGTTTGGCGGTTTCCTGGGTGTTGTGATCGCTGTCGGTGTCGATCACCAGCGCCCGCAGCACGCCTTGCAGTTGCTGCTGCACTTCGGCTTGAAGGGCGTCCAGTTCCCCGGGGCGGATGAAGTCGGCGATGTTGTCGTTCGCATGGTGCCGGCAGCCGGCACTGACGAGCCGGTAGCGGATGCGTTCGGAAACGGGGGCGTCGTCGCCGGGCGGGTGTGTGAATTCGCTCATGCGCCGATTGTGGGGGGCGGCTGCCTAAACTGCCTGCGATGTCCGATCAAATTCCCAGCCCGAGCCTGCACCAGCTGCTGCGCGAGGCCGCCCGCGCCCTGGCGGCCCTGCGTCAAGGACGCAACCTGGATGCCGCGCTGGAGGCCGCGCCCGGCCCGCTGCGCGGCGGCGCGCAAGCCCTGGCCTACGCGGCCACCCGACGCTTGGGCAGCGGGCAGGCTCTGCTGAAGGTTTTGGTGCCCAAGCGGCCGCCCCCGGCGGCCGAGGCACTGCTGCTGGTCGCGCTGGCGCAATTGCGCGGGGGCGGGCAGCACGCCGATCACACGGTGGTCAACCAAGCCGTGCAAGCCGCGCGCCAGTGGGCCTCGCCGCAAGCGGCGCTCATCAATGCGGTGCTGCGGCGCTACCTTCGGGAGCGCGACAGCCTGGAGGCCGCGCTGCGCGGTGACGAGGCCCACCACGAACACCCGGCTTGGTGGGTGCAGCGGCTGCAGCGCGATTGGCCCGAGCACGCGACCGCGCTGCTCGCGCAAGCGCAGGCCGCGCCACCCTTCACCTTGAGGGTCAACCGCCGCCACAGCTCGGTCGAAGCCTACGGCCGCGCGATGGTCGAGGCGGGCCTGCAGGGGCGCCCCTTGGGCCCCGCCTTCCCCGAAGGCTTGTGGGTCGATCCGCCCTGCCCGGTGCAGCGCCTGCCTGGCTTTGAGGCGGGTTGGGTGTCGGTGCAAGACGCCTCGGCGCAACGCGCGGCGCCTTTGCTGGTGCACGGGGAGGGCAGCTTGCCGCCACTGCCTCAGGGGGCGCGTGTGCTGGACGCCTGTGCCGCCCCAGGCGGCAAGACCGCCCACTTGCTGGAGCTGGGCGACTTCGACCTGCTGGCCCTGGACGCCGACGCGCAGCGCTTGCGCAAGGTGGACGACACCCTGCGCCGCCTGCGGTTGAAGGCTCGCACCCAGGCCGCCGACGCCCGCGACGTGGCGTCTTGGTGGGACGGCCGCCCCTTCGACGCCATCTTGCTCGACGCCCCGTGCAGCGCCAGCGGCATCAACCGCCGCCACCCCGACGTGCGCTGGCTGCGCCGCGAGTCCGACCTCGCCGAACTGGCCCGCATTCAAGCCGGCTTGCTCGATGCCCTGTGGCCGACCCTGGCCCCAGGCGGACGGCTGCTGTACGCCACGTGCAGCCTGTTCGCCGCCGAAGGGCGCGACCAGGTCGCGGCGTTTTTGCAACGCCAGCCCGAGGCCCGGCTGCTGCTGCGTCCGGGAATCCAGGGCCACCTGCTGGGCCTGCCAGACAATCCGGCCGACGCCGCCGCGTCGCCCGGTCTGCCACCGGGCGACGGCTTCTTCTACGCGCTGTTCCAGCGCTGCCCACCCACCGCCTGAGCCCCTTGCTGCGACGCCGCACCTTCGCCGCTGTCCTTCTCGCCAGCCCCTGGCTGGCTCGGGCCTGGGCGCAGGAATCCGTGGAGGCCCCGCTGCAGGTGCAACGCGACGACCGCTTGCTGGAGCTGACCTACGCCATCAAGCTGGAACTGCCCCCCACGCTGGCCGACGCGCTGCAGCGCGGCGTGGCCCTGCACTTTGTGGCCGAGGCCCGTGTGCGTCGCTACCGCTGGTACTGGCGCAACGCCGTTGTGGCCGAAGGCGAGCGCCGCTGGCGCCTGAGCTACCAGCCTTTGACCCGGCAGTACCGTGTGGCCACCAGCGGGGGGCTGAGCCAGTCGTTCGACACGCTGACCGACGCGCTCAGCGTCATCCGCCGCGCCAGCCGCTGGACGCTGGAGCTGCGCGAAGAGCCTGAGCTGGGCGCGAGCTACGACCTCGAATTCAGCTTGCGGCTGGATGCCTCCCAGCTGCCCGGCCCGGTGCAAATCGGCCTGGGCACGCGGGCCGCGCTGGAAGCGCGCGAGTCCCGGCCCCTGCACCCCATGGAGCTGGGGCTCGCCAGTTGAGGCCGACCGATCCCATGGCCGACACGGCTGCCTTGTCCCCCCGCGATTCGTCGCGAAGCCAAGCGGTGCGATGGGCCTGGATGCTGTCCTTGCTGGCCGTGGCCATCGCCAGCGGTGCGCTGGCTTTCCTCTTGTCCATTGGCGCCACCACCCCGGCCGGCTTTTTCGAGCGCCACCAGCGCTGGCTGTATTGGGTCAACCTGGGCGTTGGCGGCTTGCTCGGCCTGGTGGTGCTGGTGGCGGCGGTGCGGCTCATGCTGCGCGTGCGCCGTGGTCGTTTTGGCGCCCAACTCCTGGGCCGGCTGGCGCTGGTGCTCGCGGGCGTGTCGCTGCTGCCCGGCTTGCTGATTTACGGCGTGTCTTACGCCTTCGTGAACCGCTCCATCGAAAGCTGGTTCGACGAGCGGCTGGCCAGTGCCCTGGACGCGGGCTTGAACCTCGGCCGCGCCACGCTCGACGCCCGCGTCCAGGAACTGTCGGCCCAGGCCCGCATCGGTGCCCAACGGGTGGCCGACGAAGCCGGCGCCCGCAATGCCCTCACGCTGGAGCGGCTGCGCGAGCAGTGGCTGGCTGAGCGCGTGGCCCTGCTGGGGCCCAACGGGCAGGTGCTGTCGGAGGTCAGTGACCTGCGCGACGTCCCTGTCAGTCCCCGCCTTGAGCGGGCCGATCGCGTGGACACGGCCTTGCTGAGGCGCGCCGAGCGCGATGGCAGCGCAGGCCGCGTCGAGGGCCTGGACGAGGAGCCCAGCCAAGGCCACCCGCGCATCGTCGTCATCGCCTCGGTGCCCAGCACGGGGTTGTCGCTCACCAGCAGCCAGCGCTACCTGTTGGTCTGGCAGCCCCTGCCCAGCGGCCTGACCGCCAACGCCCTGGCCGTGCAGACAGCGGCCCAGGAGTACCAGCGCCGCATTTACGAGCGAGACGGCCTGCGCCGCATGTACCTGGGCACGCTGACCTTGGTCGTGATCTTGGCCGTCTTCATCGCCCTGCTGCTGGCCGTCCAACTGGGCAACGGCCTGGCCAAGCCGCTGCTGTTGCTGGCCGATGGCGTGCGCCAGGTGGCGGCGGGCGACCTCACCCGCAAACCCGTGCTCGCCAGCCGCGACGAGCTGGGTGGTCTGACCCGCGCCTTTGCCGACATGACCGAGCAGCTGGGGCAGGCCCGTGAGCAGGCCCAGCAATCCATGGCGGCGCTGGAGCAAGCGCGAGCACGCCTGCAGACCCTGCTCGACAACCTCACCGCTGGGGTCATCGTGTTCGACCGCGAGCGCCGCATCGCCAGCGTCAACGCCAGCGCCACCCGCATCTTGCGCCAGCCCCTGGCCGGCGCCGTGGGGGCCCCGCTCAGCCTGATGCCGGCCTTGCGCGACTTGGATGCGCTGCTGTGGCCGCGTTTCAACAGCCTGAGCGATGGCGCCGGCCCGGGCCTCGAGCACTGGCAGTTGGCCCACGACCTGACCCTGCCCCAGCACCCTGCGGCCGTCACCCTGTTGCTGCGCGGCGCCGAGCTGCCCGACGGCCAGTGGCTGCTGGTGTTCGACGACATCAGCGAGCTGGTGTCCGCCCAGCGCACCGAGGCCTGGGGCGAGGTGGCCCGTCGCTTGGCGCACGAAATCAAGAACCCGCTCACGCCCATCCAGTTGTCGGCCGAGCGCCTGGAGCATCGGCTGGCCGCCAAGCTGTCCGAGGACACCGACCGCGCCATGCTCACGCGCTGCGTCGCCACCATCGTCAACCAGGTGCAGGCCATGAAGCAGCTGGTCAATGAGTTTCGCGACTACGCTCGCCTGCCCGCGGCCCGCCTGGCCCCGCTCGACCTCAATGCTTTGGTCACCGACGTCATCGCGCTCTACCCCGATGCGGTGGAACAAGGGCGCTTGCGAATCCAGCTCGAAACCGGGCTGCCGGCGCTCATGGGCGACGCCAGCCAACTGCGGCAAGTCATCCACAACCTCGTGCAAAACGCGCTCGACGCCGTGAGTGATCGCCCTGATGGGCGCGTTGTTGTAGATACGAAACAATCCAAGCACGACGACGGCACGGCTCGCGCCGTTCGGCTCACCCTGACCGACAACGGTCCGGGCTTTGCCGAACCGGTGTTGGCCCGCGCCTTCGAACCCTATGTCACCACCAAAGCCAAAGGCACGGGCCTGGGCTTGGCGGTGGTCAAGAAGATCGCCGACGAACACGCCGCCACCATCCGCTTGAGCAACCTGCCCCAGCCTCCCGACGCCACCGCACCCCAGGCCTTGGCCGGCGGCGCCCGCGTGTCCCTCACCTTCACCCAGCTCGCGCCCGACGGCGCCGCCTGACCCTCTCGCATGGCATCCATCCTTGTTGTTGACGACGAACTCGGCATCCGCGGCTTGCTCTCTGAAATCCTCGGCGACGAAGGGCACACGGTCGAGCTGGCGGAGAACGCTGCCCAAGCTCGCGCTGCTCGCGAGCGCGCTGCCCCCGACCTCGTGCTGCTCGACATCTGGATGCCCGACGTCGACGGCATCACCCTGCTGAAGGAATGGAGCGCGGCCGGCTTGCTGACCATGCCGGTCATCATGATGAGCGGGCACGGCACCATCGACACCGCTGTTGAGGCCACCAAGCACGGCGCCATGGCTTTCCTGGAAAAACCGATCACGCTGCAAAAGCTGCTGCGCTCGGTCGAGTTGGGCTTGCAGCGCAACACCCCGCGTCCCGCGCCGGCCGTGGCGGCGCCCACGGGCTGGCCTCGCCCTGAAGAGCCGGTGACCTACACCAGCGTGCCCATGAATGGCGTGGTCACCCACAGCCTGTCGCCCACGCCGTCCGGCCCGTCGCCCGACCAGGTGTTTCACCTGGACCGCCCCTTGCGTGAGGCGCGCGATGCTTTCGAGCGCAGCTACTTCGAGTTCCATTTGGCCAAGGAGGGCGGCTCCATGACCCGCGTGGCTGAGAAGACGGGTTTGGAGCGCACCCACCTGTACCGCAAGCTCAAGCAACTGGGCGTGGACATCAGCCGCGCCAAGCGCGGCGGCTGAGCCTCCGACCCACTGTGCTATAGTCTTTGGCTCTCTTGGCCTGGTAGCTCAGTTGGTAGAGCAGCGGATTGAAAATCCGCGTGTCGGTGGTTCGAATCCGCCTCCGGGCACCACTCCCAGATCAGCCCCCTACAGCGACCAGCTCGGTCGCGCCGCCAGCCGCGCGC
>NZ_JAPZSY010000075.1 GCF_027532025.1 Inhella sp.
GCTCACGCCGCCGGTGACCCTGCACAGCGCGCAAAGTGCCCCCGAGGCGCGCGATCAACTGGCCCGGCTGCCCCAACTGGACATGGTGCTGCTCGACCTGGAACTGCACCACGAGCACGACGGCTTTGCCCTGCTGCAAGACATCCGCCAGAGCCATCCCGTGCTGCCCATCGTGGTGCTGTCCGCGTCCAACGAAATGGCCAAGGTCATCCGCTCCATCGACCTCGGCGCCATGGGTTTCATCCCCAAGCACAGCGCGCCGGAGGAATTCAAGGAAGCGCTGCTGCTGGTCATCACCGGAGGCATCTACGTGCCCTCCATGCGGGTGAGCGACGAACCCATGATGCCGCCGCGGCGGCGGGCCGAGGACTTCATGCCCGAAGCCGCGCGCCCAACCGCGCTGGCGTCCGGTTGGGCGGCGCCGCCGCGGTCCCAGGTGGATCAGCTGCCCATCACCCCGCGCCAGAAGGACGTGCTGCGCGCCTTGCTGCAAGGCAAAAGCAACAAGGTCATCGCCAGCGACCTCGGCATCGGCCCCGACACCGTGAAAGACCACGTGGCCACCATCTTTCGGGTGCTCGGCGTCAGCAGCCGCACGCAGGCCGTGCTGGCGGTGGCGCAATGGCACGAATGACCGACGCTCAGCCCGGCCGGTAGCTCAAACGCACGTAGATGGGCGCAAAGGCCTCGGCCTGCGTCAGCTCCAGCAGGCCCTCGCGCGTCAGCTCCAAGGTGGCGATGAAGGTCACCACCAGCACCTGCGGGCCGCGCTCGATCTCGAACAGGCCCTCAAACGGCAGGTAGCGCCGGCCTTGCAGTCGGCGCAGCACGATGCCCATGTGCTCGCGCACCGACAACTGCTCGCGGGTGATCTTGTGGTGCTGGTGCAGCTTGGCGCGGCCCAGCAGCTCTCGCCACGCCTGCGCCAAGTCCTCGGGGCGCACGTCCTCGTAACGGGGCTCGGCGCTGTCGTCCTGACCGAGCCGGCCCACCCAGAAGTCGCGCCCTTTCAGCGGCAACTGGTCGATCAGGGCCGCGCCGATCTTGATGCGCTCGTACTCCAGCAGGCGGCGCACCAACTCGGCGCGCGGGTCTTCGGGCTCGCTGCCGTCGTCGGCCTTGCGCACGGGCAGCAGCATCCGCGACTTGATCTCGATGAGCAGCGCCGCCATCAGCAGGTACTCGGCGGCCAACTCAAGGTTGCGCTCGCGGATCTGCTCCACGTAGCCCAGGTACTGCACCGTGACCTCGGCCAGCGGGATGTCGAAGATGTTGAAGTTCTGCTTGCGGATCAGGTAGAGCAGCAGGTCCAGCGGGCCGTGAAAGGCCTCGAGGAAAACCTCCAGCGCGTCGGGCGGGATGTAGAGGTCCTGCGGCAGCGAAAACAGCGGCTCGCCGTACAGCCGGGCCACGGCCACGGCGTCCACGGCTTGCGGTTCGGCCGCGGCCAGCAGCGGGGGGAGGACGGTCGGGTCGACCGTCTCCGGCGTGGCCATCAGCCCTTGTTTTGGTAGACGTAAGGCTGCTGCGGCACCCGGGCCTCACGCCATTGCGCCTGCTGCTGGCGGTCCAGGTTCTTGTCCCAAAGCAGGGCGCGACCGGCGCGCTGCTCGGCTTCTAGCGTGGGCTTCTTGGCTTTGAGCTCGGCCACCAGTTGGGAAACGTCCGAGGTGTAGGGCTTCCAGAACAAGGGCATGGCGGGCTCGGTCAAACAGGGGAACCCATCATTTTAGGGAGGAAGTTCGCCTCCCCCAGCTCGGCGGCGAAGCCGGCGCGCCGCATCAGGCTCAGGGCTTGCTCGTTCACGTCGGCCAGCACCAGCGCCACGCCGCGGCGTTGCAGCGCTTGGTGCAACTCGCGCAGGGCCTCCAGGCCGGAGGTGTCCAACTGCACCAACCGGTGCAGGTCCAGCACCACCGTTTGGGTGTCGGGAGCGATGGCCGCGGCCAGCGCCTCCACCTTGACCACCGAGCCGAAGAACAGCGAGCCCATCAGCTCGAAGCCTTGCACGCCTTCGGGCAGGTGCCTGCTCGATGGGCTCACCCGGAACAGCTGGCTCATGCGGACGATGAAAAACGCGCAAGCCAGCACGAGGCCGATTTCCACCGCCACGGTCAGGTCGAACACCACGGTCAGCACGAAGGTGCCGACCAACACGGTGCGGTACTGCACCGTGAAATGGCGCAACCGCGCGAACTCGTGCCATTCGCCCATGTTCCAGGCCACGAAGACCAGGATGCCCGCCAGCACCGCCAGGGGCACGTGCAAGGCCAGCGGGGCGGCGACCAGCATCACCGCCAGCACGGTGAGCGCGTGCACCACCCCCGCCACCGGCGTGCGCGCTCCGGCGCGGATGTTGGTCACGGTGCGGGCGATGGTGCCCGTGGCCGGCATGCCGCCCATCAGGGGGCTGGCCATGTTGGCCAGCCCCTGGGCCATCAGCTCTTGGTTGGGGTCGTGCCGGGGCAACTCGGGGGCCAGTTTGTCGGCCACGCGGGCGCACAGCAGGCTTTCGATGGCCCCCAGCAGCGCCAGCGTGAGCGCGGGAATGATCAAGGGCTTGGCCGACTCCCAGCCGATCGCCGGCCACGCCGGACTGGGCAGGGCGTGGGGGATGCTGCCGAAGCGGGTGCCGAGGGTCTCCACCGGCAGGTGCAGCGCGGTGGCCAAGGCCGTGAGCATCACCAAAGCCACCACGGGCCCGGGCAGGCGCGACACCGAGCGCGCGGCGTTGGAGCGGGCGAACTCGCTGGGCAAGAGGGTGCGCTCGCCAAACAGCCGGGGCCACAGGGCCAGCAAGGCCACGCAACCCAGGCCCAAGCCCAGCGCGGCCGGGTTCCAGCTGCCGGCATGGCGGGCCAGGGTGGCCAGTTGTGCGAACAAGTCCGCCGGCATCTTCCCAGGCACCTGCAGACCCAAGAAGTCCCGCACTTGCGACAGCGCGATCAGCACCGCGATGCCGTTGGTGAAGCCGATGACGATGGCGACCGGGACGTGGCGCACCAGCGCCCCCAAGCGGAACCAGCCCATCAAGAACAACAGCCCACCCGCCATCAGCGTGGCGACCCACAAGCCCGGCAGGCCATGCCGCTCCACGATGCCGTACACCACGACGATGAAGGCCCCGGCCGGCCCGCCGATTTGCACGTTGGAGCCGCCCAGCAGGGAGATCAACACGCCGGCCACGATTGCCGTGACCAAACCGGCCGCTGGTGCCAGCCCCGAGGCCATGGCGAAGGCCATGGCCAAGGGCAAGGCCACCACGCCCACCGTCAGCCCGGCGCCAACGTCCGACCAGCGGGCCTCACGCCAAACGGTCCTCAGGCGTGGGCGGAACGGGTGGGTGGGCAAGGGCCAAGCCATGCGCGCAGCCTAGCCCGGCCGGCTGACGCCGAGCTTGCGCCGCGTCAGCGCACCCGCATGCCCGGTTGGGCGCCAGTGTGCGGCTCCAGCACGAACACGCCGGGCACGGCCTTTTCGTCGGCGTGGCTGGCGGCCAGCACCATGCCCTCGCTCACGCCGAACTTCATCTTGCGCGGCGCCAGGTTGGCCACCAGCACGGTGAGCTTGCCTTCCAGATCTTCCGGCTTGTAGGCGCCAGCAATGCCCGAGAACACGTTGCGCGTGCGGCCTTCGCCTGCATCGAGCGTCAGGCGCAGCAGCTTGGTGCTGCCCTCCACGCGCTCGGCCTTGACGATCTTGGCAATGCGCAGGTCGGGCTTGACGAAGTCGTCGATGGTGATTTCGGCGGCGATGGGCTCGCCGCCGGGGATCGGGGCTGGCGCCTCTTTCGGCGCGAACAGCGCTTCGACCTGCTCGGTCGTCACGCGCTGCATCAGGTGCGTGAAGGCGCCGATGGCGTGCGCGCCCAGGCGCGCGCTGGCATCGGCCCAAGTCAGCGGCGCCACCTGCAAGAAGGCCTCGACCTTGGCGCTCAGGGCCGGCATCACGGGCTTCAGGTACAGGGTCAGCAGGCGGAAGGCCTCGATGCAGGTGCTGCAGGCCTGGTGCAACTCGGCCGCGGCCTCGGGCTTCTTGGCCAACTCCCAGGGCTTGTGGGCGTCCACGTACTCGTTGACGGCGTCGGCCAGGCCCATGATTTCGCGCAGCGCCTTGCCGAACTCGCGGCCGTCGTACAGCGCGGCCAGGCCCGGGGCGGCGGCTTGCAGCTTCGCGATGACGGCCTCGCCGTCGGCGCCCAGCGTGCTTGAGAGGCGCCCTTCAAAGCGCTTGGCCAGGAAGCCGGCGGCGCGGCTGGCGATGTTGATGTACTTGCCCACCAGGTCGCTGTTCACGCGGGCGATGAAGTCCTCGGGGTTGAAGTCGAGGTCTTCCACGCGGTCGTTCAGCTTGGCGGCCAGGTAGTAGCGCAGCCACTCGGCGTCCAGGCCCAGCTCCAGGTAGCGCAGCGGGTCGATGCCGGTGCCCCGGCTCTTGCTCATCTTCTCGGCGTTCACGGTCAGGAAGCCGTGCACGTACACGCGGTCGGGCGTTTTGCGGCCGCTGAAGTGCAGCATGGCCGGCCAGAACAGGGTGTGGAAGTAGGTGATGTCCTTGCCGATGAAGTGCACCTGCTCGGTGGCGGGGTCGGCCAAGAAGGCGTTCACGTCCTGGCCCAGCTTGGCGAAGTGGCCGGTGAGCGAGGCCAGGTAGCCGATGGGGGCGTCCAGCCACACGTAGAAGTACTTGCCCGGCGCGTCGGGGATCTCGATGCCGAAGTAGGGCGCGTCGCGGCTGATGTCCCAGTCGCCGAGGCCGCCCTTGCCCTCCTCATCGACCGTGAACCACTCCTTGATCTTGTTCAGCACCTCGGGCTGCAAGCGGCCCTCTTCATGTGTCCAGCGCTGCAGGAATTCCTTGCAGCGGGCATCGCTGAGTTTGAAGAAGTGGTGGTCGCTGGTCTTGAGCACCGGCGTGGCGCCGCTGAGCACGCTGTAGGGGTTCTTCACCTCGGTGGGCGCGTACACGGCGCCGCAGACCTCGCAGCTGTCGCCGTACTGGTCCTTGGCGCCGCACTTGGGGCACTCGCCCTTGATGAAGCGGTCGGGCAGGAACATGCCCTTGGCCGGGTCGAAGAACTGCTCGATGGCGCGGATCTCGATCAAGCCCGCGTCGCGCAAGCAGCGGTAGACGTCCTGGCTCAGCGCGTGGTTCTCGGGCGCGTCGGTGCTGTGCCAGTGGTCGAAGGCGATGTGGAAGCCGTCCAGGTAGGGCTGGCGGCCGGCGGCGATGTTGGCCACGAAGGCTTGGGGGGTGAGCCCCGCCTTTTCGGCCGCGATCATGATTGGCGCGCCGTGCGCGTCATCGGCGCAGACGAAGTGCACCTCGTGCCCCTGCAACCGCTGGAAGCGCACCCAGATGTCGGCCTGCGTGTACTCCATGATGTGCCCGATGTGGAAGTTCGCGTTGGCGTAGGGCAGGGCGGTGGTGACGAAGAGGCGGCGGCGCGTCATGGGGCGGCTCGGGGGGTGTCGGGCAGAGGGGCGCGATTCTAGGGAGGTCCCCGCCGCACGCCGTGCCTGGCTTGTGGACAACTTTGTGGGAAACCGACGGATTCGCGGCCTAAGTGCTTGATTTCAGGGCTTTGTCTGCCCGTTGAAGGCCCGGGCTGTGTCGAGCGACCTCCATATGAATCAAGCACTTGGCGGGTGGTGGCCGGCCCTGGGCATGCCACAGGGTCGGCGCACGTGGCAAGCGTTTTTTTGGGGACAAGTCAAGCCCCGGCGGCCCCAGGGCGGGGCGCCGAGGCGAGGCCCCGGCGCTTCGCCGCCCGGCGGCTGACGTCCGCAAGCCCACCGCCAACTTCAGCGGAAACTTCAGGCTTCGGGGCTAAGTGCTTGATTCACGGCGACGGGCTGGGCTATTCACCGTTGCTGTGGATAACTTTGTGGGCAACCCGGCTGCGAGCCTCCAAAGTGCTTGAATTCATGCGCCTCTCATTGACTTGCCTCATTTTTGGGCAACGGGAATTGCGCTAAGCCAATCAACCACTTAGCTCTGTTTTCCGGGCCTGAGGGCGGGCGACGCGGGGCCCGGACGGGCGGCGGCGTGGGGCTCTTGCGTTGCCCCGGTTTTGGGGGTAAGTGCGAGGCTCCTCGGGAAAGTCCTGAGCCTCGCCCGTGCAAGCGGGGTGGGCGCCGGGCGGGCTGGCCGAGGGGGCCCGCCTAGAATTCCGCGCTTGCCGGGTGCCTGCGCCCGCCGCCTGCCCCCACCGCCTCGCGCATGCCCGCCGCCCGCCCCCGCATCGACCTCAAAGCCACCCACGTCAGCGCCCTGCAACTGGCGCTGCGCACCCGCGACGGGGCCGAGCTGGCCGAGCAGCTGCGGCAAGCCTGGGGCGATGTCGGCGCCGCCTTCGATGGCGAAGCCCTGTGCCTGGACCTCAGCGAGCTGCCCCCCGGCCCGCCGCTCGAGGTGCCGGCCCTCCTGGCCTTGCTGCGCCAATGGCGCCTGTGCCCCGTGGCGGTGATCGGCGCCGCCCACCTTCCCGAACCCGATCGCGACGCCCTGCGTGCCGCTGGCCTGGCCTGGAGCGACGAGGCCCCCACCGCTGCGGCCGAGCCGCCTGCGGCCGCGGTGGCCCCCGCGCCGCCCGCCCCCGCCGCGGCCTCCGTCTCCACCCTGGTCATCGACCGCCCGCTGCGCAGCGGCCAGCAGGTGTACGCGCGCGACGCCGACCTCGTCGTGCTGGGCCTCGTCAGCCACGGCGCCGAAGTCATTGCCGACGGCCACATCCACGTTTACGGCGCCCTGCGCGGGCGCGCCATTGCGGGCGCCAAGGGCCGCACCGACGCGCGCATCTGGGCGCACAGCCTGGAGGCCGAGCTGCTGGCCGTGGCCGGCACCTTCCGCACCAGCGAAAAGCCCCTGCCCGCCGAGGTGCTGGCCAAGCCCGCCCAGGTGCGCTTGGTCGCCACGGCGGACGGCGAGCGCCTGGTGTTTGAACCCCTCAAGTTTTGAACCTTCGGAAGACCGAACCCATGACCAAGATCGTCGTCGTCACCTCCGGCAAAGGCGGGGTGGGCAAGACCACCACCAGCGCCAGCTTTGCCACCGGCCTGGCCCTGCGCGGCAAGAAAACCGCCGTCATCGACTTCGACGTCGGCCTGCGCAACCTGGACCTCATCCTGGGCGTGGAACGCCGCGTGGTGTACGACTTCATCAACGTCATCCAAGACGGCGTCAAGCTCAGCCAAGCGCTCATCAAGGACAAGCAGCACGAAAACCTCTTCATCCTGGCCGCCAGCCAAACCCGAGACAAAGACGCGCTCACCCAAGAAGGCGTCAAGCGCGTGCTGGACGAGCTGGCCGAAATGGGCTTCGACTACATCGTGTGCGACTCCCCGGCCGGCATCGAAACCGGTGCCCTGATGGCCATGCACTACGCCGACGAAGCGCTCATCGTCACCAACCCCGAGGTCAGCTCGGTGCGCGACAGCGACCGCATCTTGGGCATGCTCAGCAGCAAGACCCAGCGCGCCATCGACGGCCGCGAGCCCATCAAAGAGCACCTGCTCATCACCCGCTACAACCCCTCGCGGGTCGAAGGCGGGCAGATGCTCAGCCTGGACGATATCCACGACATCTTGCGCACCCCGCTCATCGGCGTCATCCCCGAAAGCGATGCCGTGCTCCAGGCCTCCAACCAGGGCGTGCCCGCCATCCTGATGAAAGGCACCCACGTGGCCGAGGCCTACATGGACGTCATCGCCCGCTTCCTGGGCGAAGACAAACCCATGCGCTTCGTCGAAGCCGAGAAGCAGGGCTTCTTCAAGCGCCTGTTCAGCCGCTGATCGGGGGCCGTCCATGGGGTTCCTGAACTTTTTTCTCGGCGAAAAGAAGCAGACGGCCAGCGTCGCCAAAGAGCGGCTGCAACTCATCCTGGCCCACGAGCGCAGCGGCCGCAACGCCGGCACGCCCGACTACCTGCCGCAGCTCAAGGCCGAGCTCATCGCCGTCATCAGCAAGTACGTCAAGGTCGATCCATCGGCTGTGCAGGTCGAGCGCGAGCAGCAAGACAACTTCGAGGTCTTGGCCGTCAAGATCGAGTTGCCTGAGGCGAAGTAGTGCCCCCAGTCTCCGCTGCGCTCCGCCACCCCCCGAGGGGGCGTCCTGGGCTTGGGGCGGCCCGGCGCCCGGGAGTGCCCCCAGTCTCCGCTGCGCTCCGCCACCCCCCAGGGGGGCGCCCCGGGCTTGGGGCGGCCCGGCGCCCGGGGGGCCTCGGTCTGTGCCGCGCCTCGCGGTCACCCGAAGTGCCGCCCGGCTTGAGGTCGGCTAGGAGTCTGCGCGGCAGAAGCCCAGGCCGTCGCCGAGATCCCGGGGGCGACAGGCTAGGCGCTGGCGACGCCGCGTGGCGGGCTACGTCAGGAGCCGGCAACGACGCTTGTCGCCCCCGGGGCTCGGCCCGAAGGGTGGTCCCTGGGTCCGGCGCATGCGTTGTCGCTCCTTCTTGTGGACACGAGTCCACGGCGGCGTCGCTCCTAGCCTGCGCCGGACCATGGGCCACGCCGGCCTGGGCTTCTGCCGCGCAGACTCCTAGGCCGCTCGATGGGCTGATGCTTTTTGCGGCAGGGCAGCTTTTCGCTTGATGGATCAAGCACTTGAAGCCGCGCCCCAGCGTTCATTCACGGACTTGTCCACAGAAAGCCTGAAGAAAAAGCCGCCCGCCATCCTGCTCGCGCCGATGGAGGGCCTGCTGGACCACCTGCTGCGCGAGGAGCTCACCGCCCTGGGCGGGGTGGACCTCGCGGTGAGCGAGTTCATCCGCATCACCGACCAAGTCATGCCCCGGCGCGTGTTCACCCGCATCGTGCCCGAGCTGCTGGCCGGTGGCACCACCGCCGCCGGGGTGCCAGTGCACCCGCAGCTGCTGGGCTCCGAGCCCGACGTGCTGGCCGCCAACGCCGCGCGGCTGGCGGGCCTGCGGCCCGATGGCATCGACCTCAACTTCGGCTGCCCGGCCAAGTGCGTCAACCGCCACCGCGGGGGCGCTGTTCTGTTGGACGAGCCCGAGCTGCTGCACGCCATCGCCCGCGCCGTGCGGCAGGCGCTGCCGAACGGCGTGCCGCTCACCGCCAAGATGCGCCTGGGCGTGGACGATCGCTCGCGCATGCTCGAGTGCGCGCAAGCCCTGGCCGATGGCGGCGCCGCGCGGCTGGTGGTGCACGCCCGCACCAAGCGCGACGGCTACAAGCCCCCGGCCCACTGGCACGAAGTGGCCCGCATCCGCGAGGCCGTGGCCGTGCCTGTGGTGGCCAACGGCGAGATCTGGACGCTGGCCGATGCCTTGCAAGCCCGGCGCGAAAGCCATGGCGACGACCTCATGCTCGGCCGCGGTGCCGTGGCCGACCCCGGCCTGCCCGCCGCCTTGCGGGCGCACGACCTGGGCTTGCGGCCGCCCGCGCTGGCCTGGGCCGCGCTGGCGCCCAGCCTCTGGTCGTACTGGCAGCGCGTGCAGGCCAAGGTGGCGCCCAAGCACCAAGCCGGGCGCGTCAAACAGTGGCTGCACTACCTGCGCCGCACCCACCCCGAAGCCGAGGCCGCCTACCTGCGCCTGCGCACCGTGCACGCGCCGCACGACTTTGGGGCGCAACTGGCCGCCGTTCTCGGGGTTCCCCTGGGGGTGGATTAGGGGCGGCGCCCCAAGGCGGTGCAGCTGGCCACCGGGGGCGCCTTCCTACACTGACCGCCGCCCCGCGCTGTTGAGGGGCCGCAACTGCCCGCCATGGACCTGCTCAGCCCCACCGCCCCCAGCACCGCCACCCACGAGCTGCGCTTTGCGCCAGCCCGCCCCGACGGGGGCCCCGGCTACGCCTTCGCCTGCGATGCCGCCGGGCGCGTCGGCCTGGACGGCCTGAGCGAGCGCGAGCTGGCCAACTACCTGTTTGCCCGCGCCATGGTGGGGCGGCAGCTGTGCGCGCCGCAGGTCGTGCCCCGGCCGGGCCACCCCAGCGCGGGCCTCGGCCCCGTTCAGCCCTTTTTGGCCCGGTAAGCCGCCAGGTTCTTGGCTGCCTGGGCGCGCACCTTCTGGCGCAAGAAGCCGCTCCAGCCCAGCAGCAGGCCCGGTGCGCCCAGCGCCTGACGCGACCACGCCCAGAAGTCGAAGCGGTCGCGGTGCGTCAGGATCAAGCCGTCGGCGTCGAAGGTGAACGCGGCGTCGATGCGGTTGTGCACCAAGCGGCCCGTGGCGCTGAAGCGGTAATGCGCCTCCCAGTGCGCGCTGGTGTCGGTGATGTCGCTCACCTCCAGGCGCCACACATCGCGCCCCTTGGCCTGGGTCACGTCGCACAGCATGCGCCACATGCCGCCCACCGCCTCGCGGCCCTGCAGGCTGAAGGCTTCGTCGTCGAAGCGCGCGTTGGCGGCATAGCAGGCCTGCATGGCCTGGCCGTCGAGTTGGGCGAAAGCGGCGTAAAAGCGTTCGATCGTGGCACGGCTCATGGGCAGGGGCTCCTGGCAAACAGCCTTGACCATAGCGCGCCACCGGGCCCGGCGCGGGCATGGCTTCCCCTGCCCGGCCGGCGTCTCGCGACCACCGGCGCTTGCGCTTCGCCTGCTGCCGCCTTCGTCCCGACCCACGACGGGCGCTCTCCGTTCACTTCGGCGCCGGGATCAGGTACTTCGGATCCTGCGCGGCGTTGTTGTATCCAATGCCCGTCGCGAACGTGAAGTCCACGTTTTGCGCCGTGCTGTCGATCAGCACGCGGCCCTGCACACGGTAGCTCGTGCTGCGCCGCATGGGCGTGGTGGCCACCGCGAACACATCGGTTGCCTTCAGCCGCTTGTGCGGGTCGTTGGCCTGCGTCACCAGGTGCACCGTGCCCGCCGCCAAGCTGTAGCTGGCCGTGCCAGCCGGCGCATTGATCGGCTCGATCGAGATGCTTTCGATCTGGATTCGGGTTGCCGAGCGCGGCGCCGTGAAGTAGATGGGATGTCCCACGGCTGTGCCAAAGAGCGGTGTGCCGACATATGGGTTGGGGATTTCACCGCCCATGTCAAACTCCACATTCGTCGAGCCCTGGCACGGGTAGCTGCGCAGGGTGTTGGCGGTCTGCGGGTACTGGCCGTAGGCGAGCACCATGTAGGTGGGGGAGACAGTGCCAGTGCCGCGAGCCGCCGCGCCCAAGCCAAACGTCTGGCCTACCCCAGCCTCGCGGTAGGGGCCCATCATGGCGCGCAGGTGGTAGACGCTGGCCAGCAGGCCCATCCCGGCCGACAGCCCGGCGCCCGAGGCGCCCACGGTCTTGCCCTCAGTCGACACCCCAAAAATCGGGATGGCGCCGGACTCGGTGAGGCCGCCGATTGTGGTGTAGCCGGTCACGCTAGCTCGATCAAATGGCGACACGCCCGTGAAGCCGCTCTTGCCCTGGATTTCGATGTGCGGGTTGGCCAGATAAGCCTGGAAGGCGGTGAAGTCGTTGCCGGTGCCCTCCAGGATTCGCTCCATGATGTAGTCCGTATGCGCCTTGGCCGCACGATCGAGCGCCGTGTTTTGCGCCAGCAGGCCGAAGCCGCACTGGGCGCGCTGGGTGTTCAGGTGCTCGAAGAACAGCCGTTCGGGGCTCTCCACGCCGTAGGTCAGCGGGGGGACCTGGGTTTGGATGGCCAGGTCGGCGTCCGTCGGGCCGGACTTTTGGCAGCTGGCCGCGGTGGCCGTGAGGGTCACGGTGCCATTGGTGCAGCTGGCCGTGGCCGAGCCGGTGTAGCCGGTGGTGGTGGTGGTCAGCGAGGCCGAGCCGCCCGAGGTGAGCACCGGGGCGTTGTAGCTGCAACTGCCGAGCGTCAGCACTTGGGCGCTGCACGAAGCGGGCGCCGGAGCCGGAGGAGGAGCCGGCGTGGGAGCGGGGGCACTGGAGCCGCCACCGCCGCCACCGCAGGCGGCGAGCAAAGCCGCGGCGGCCAGGGTCAGGGCGCTGCGTCGAGCGCCGGTGGCGCGATCAGGGTAAACGCGGGGGGGGGGGAGTGCTTCACAGACCGTGTCCTCAGGG
>NZ_JAPZSY010000044.1 GCF_027532025.1 Inhella sp.
CACCACCACAAAGGCCACAACCACCACCGAAATGGGATACATCAGGGCCGATTTGATCTTGGACTTGATTGCCTCGGTTTTTTCCATGTAGATCGCAAGGCGATCCAGCAAGGACTCCAGAATACCGGCGGCCTCGCCGGCTTCCACCAGGTTGCAATACAGCGCATTGAAGTACATCGGGTACTTGCGAAAAGCCGCGCTGAGGGACGTACCCGTTTCCACGTCGGTGCGCACATCGTTCAGCAGCTTGGTCACGCTGACATTGGGATTGCCGCGGCCAACAATGTCAAACGCCTGAAGCAGCGGCACACCCGCCTTCATCATGGTGGCGAGTTGGCGGGTAAAAATGGCAATGTCCTTGGGCTTGATGGACTTGCCGGAACGCATCTTGCGCTTCTTGATCTTGGTGGGCAATACGCCCTGCCGTCGCAGCGAAGACTTGACCTGGTTCTCGCCCGCGGCACGGATTTCACCCCGAACCTGCTTGCCGCCCCGGTCCTTGCCCTCCCATTCGAAAACAAATTCCTTAACGCCCTTGGATACTGCAGTTGCCATGATGCTTTCTCGTTGTATGGACAGCTTCAGCGCGCGCCATCAGGATGGTCACGCCGCCACGTGCCGGCTTCTGGATGCACCGGGTTAAACATTGGTGCAGCCCAGAATCTCTTCCAGCGAAGTCATGCCGAGTTTAACTTTGGACAAACCCGACACCCGCAGGCTTTTCACGCCTTCGGCCTCCGCCTGAGCTGCAATTTCCAGGGCGCTGCCGTCGCGAAGGACGATACGCTGAATCTCCTCGGAAATAGGCATGACCTGATAAACACCGACCCGACCTTTGTAACCATTCGTACACATCGAACAACCTACCGGGCGGTAAGGCGTCCACGAACCGTCCACATCCTCTTCCTTGAAACCTGCTTCAAGCAAGGTCTCACGCGGGATGTCCGCAGGCGTTTTGCAATTGGGGCAAAGACGGCGGGCCAAGCGCTGAGCGGTGATCAGAATCACGCTGGAGGCAATATTGAAAGGCGCAATGCCCATGTTGCGCATACGCGTCAGTGTGGTCGGCGCGTCGTTGGTGTGCAGCGTCGACATGACCATATGGCCGGTTTGCGCGGCTTTGATCGCGATGTCGGCCGTTTCAAGATCCCGGATCTCACCGACCATGATGATGTCGGGATCCTGCCGCAAGAACGCCTTGAGCGCGACCGAGAAGGTCATGCCGGCCTTGTCGTTCATACTGACCTGGTTCACGCCCGGCAAGGTGATTTCGGCCGGATCTTCCGCCGTAGCGATGTTGACGCCCGGCTTGTTGAGAATATTCAGGCAGGTGTAAAGGGACACGGTTTTGCCTGAGCCTGTGGGTCCCGTCACCAGCACCATGCCATACGGCCGCTGGATGGCGTGGAGCAAACGCTCTTTTTCAACCGCCTCATAGCCCAGGGCGTCAATACCCAGCTTGGCGCTACTCGGATCAAGAATACGGATGACGATTTTTTCGCCATACATGGTGGGCAAAGTGCTGACCCGGAAATCAATAACGCGGTCCGGGCCAATCTTCAGCTTCATCTTGCCGTCTTGCGGCACACGCTTTTCCGAGATGTCCAGCTTTGAAATCACCTTGATGCGCGCCGCCAGTTTTTCCTTGATGGCCACCGGTGGCGATGCTATTTCTCGCAGTTCTCCGTCGACCCGGAACCGGACACGATAGGTATGCTCAAACGGCTCGAAATGCAGGTCGGACGCCCGCATGCTGAAAGCGTCAAGCAGCATTTTCTGCAGGAACTTGACGACGGGCGCATCCTCAACCTCCGAAACGCTGGCTTCACTGTCTTCAGCCGAGGCTTCGGTGCTCGATTCATCGAACTCGAAGTCGTCGCCGATGATGCTTTCCATGGCTTCGGCAGCCGTGGTGCTGGAGGCCTCCACCAGCTTGGACAGCTTGTCGTACTCGGAAATGACCCAATCCACCCCCATCTGGGTGGAAAACTTGATTTTCTCTGCGGCCTCCTGGTCGGAGGGATCTGCGGTTGCGACGATCAGGCGGTTATTGCGCTTGCTGAGGACAACAATTCGATAGGTAGCGCAGATCTTGGCGTCCAGAAGGCCTTTGGGAAGACGCTGTACGTCGATGGCCTCCAGGTCGAGCAAAGGAGCCGCGAAAGCCGTTGACATGGTGTGGGCCAGATCGAACGCGGATACCGCGCCCGAACCTGTCAATTCAGCGATAAAGCTGGTGCGGCTGCTCTGGGCCTTGCGAAAAATGTCTTCGGCAGCTTTCTGCCCCAATTTTCCGGCCATCACCAGCGCTCGGCCCAAGCCGGGTAAGGCCATGGACGGCGGTTGATTGATAGCGGTGTCGACAGCGGCCATGGTTCTCTGGATTAACTCAAATAGGTATCATCGCCTATAGATTACCGGGTGTAAATCGAAAACGCCCGACCTGCACCGGCGGACGCCGGAACTGTGCGGAGAAACGCACATATGGCGCCAAAACAGCCCTGGTCGGGGTGAGAGGATTCGAACCTCCGGCCTCTACGTCCCGAACGTAGCGCTCTACCAGGCTAAGCTACACCCCGATTTCGCTGCAAACCGCAGGCCACCGGCCTTGCGTTGCGTGGTGGGCCAACAACCGCTTCAGGTCAGGCGCTCCACCGAGCGAGCCGCGAAGTCTAGCAGACCTTTCGTCCAAGGGTTGGCTGGCAAGCCGCGGATGCTCTGGATGGCGTGCTCCGCCTCCACCGCTGCGGCCTCCCGAGTGGCTTCTAGGGCGCCGCACGCCTGGACGACGCGGGCGATGTCGCCCAGCCGGTCGCCGCCGCCGTTCACAATCGCCTCGCGGATGAGGGATCGATCGGCGGTGGAGCACCGCTGCATCGCCAACAAGAGCGGCAAGGTTGGCTTGCCCTCCCGCAGGTCGTCCCCCACGTTCTTGCCCAGCACCTCAGCGCTGCCGTCATAGTCCAGCGCGTCGTCGATCAATTGGAAGGCTGTGCCCATGGCCCGGCCGTACGCAGCGGCGGCGTTTTCCATGACCTCGCCTTGTTCGGAGATCAAAGCGCCCAGACGGGCGCTGGCCTCGAACAACTTGGCCGTTTTGTAGCGGATGACGCGCAGGTATTGGTCGACCGTGGTGTCGGGGTCGTGCACATTCATCAGCTGCAGCACTTCGCCTTCAGCGATGACGTTGGTGGCGTCGGCCAGCACTTCCAGAACGCGCATGCGGCCACAGCCAACCATCATTTGGAAGGCCCTGCTGTACAAGAAATCGCCCACCAAGACGCTGGCTGCATTGCCAAACATGGCGTTGGCGGTTTGCTTGCCTCGGCGCAAGGCCGATTCATCCACCACGTCGTCGTGCAAAAGCGTGGCAGTGTGGATGAACTCCACCACGGCGGCCAACTCGTGCCTTTGGCCGCGGGGATCGCCCAGGGCGTTGGCGAACATGAGCAGCAGTTTGGGGCGCATGCGTTTGCCGCCAGCGTGCACGATGTAGGCGCCGATCTGGTTCACCAGGGCGACATCGGACTGCAAACGCCGCGCGATGACTTGATCGACCTCGTGCATGTCGGCGCTGAGGGCGGCCAGGGTGTCGGCGTGGGCATCAGCGCTGGCGGTCGTGGGCACGGGCAAGGCGTAGACAGTGAAAGCCAGCAGTATAGAGAGCACCGCCCTCAGGGCGGATTGCGCTGCGCCGGCAACTTGTCGATCGCTTCGGGTTTGTGCTAGAGTGTTGGGCTCTTTGCGTTGGCGAAGAGCGGGCCGTTTCTCTTGTCGAGTGGGCGGCACTTCATTTAGCGAGGTCAAACATGTACGCGGTCATAAAAACCGGCGGCAAGCAATACAAGGTTGCTGCTGGCGAAAAGATCAAGGTAGAACAGATTGCTGCGGACGTTGGCCAAGAGATCGTGATCGACCAGGTGCTCGCCGTTGGCAACGGCGCCGAGCTGAAAGTCGGCACGCCCTTGGTGACGGGTGCCACGGTCAAGGCCACGGTCGTGGCTCATGGCAAGCACGACAAAGTGCGCATCTTCAAGCTGCGCCGTCGCAAGCACTACAAGAAGAGCCAAGGTCATCGTCAAACCTACACCGAGCTGGCCATCAGCGCGGTCAACGGCTAAGCGCAGGAGTCAGCAATGGCACAGAAAAAAGGCGGCGGCTCAACGCGAAACGGTCGCGATTCCAAGCCCAAGATGCTTGGCGTGAAGGTCTTCGGTGGGCAAGTGGTGCCCGCCGGCTCCATCATCGTGCGTCAGCGCGGCACCAAGTTCCACGCTGGCACCAATGTCGGCATGGGCAAGGACCACAGCCTGTTCGCGCTGGTGGATGGGCAAGTCAGCTTCGCGGTGAAGGGCCCTCTGGGTCGTCACACGGTCACGGTCACGGCTGCCTGATCAGGCGTCCATCCGTGAACAGGCCCCGCCCAGGCGGGGCTTTTTGTTTTTCTGGCGCCTACGATGGCGCCATCGGTTCGGCCAGGAGGGATGCATGAAGTTCGTGGATGAAGTGACGATTGACGTGGCCGCCGGCAACGGGGGCTCCGGCTGCGCCAGCTTCCGGCGCGAGAAGTTCATCCCCTTCGGCGGGCCGGATGGGGGCGACGGTGGTCGCGGCGGCAGCGTTTGGGCGCAGGCCGACGTGAACCTCAACACCTTGATCGACTTCCGTTATGCGCGCCGCCACGAAGCGCGCAATGGCGAGGCCGGACGCGGCTCCGACTGCAACGGGGCGGCGGCCGATGACATCGTGCTGCGCATGCCTGTGGGCACCATCATTCGCGATGTCGAAACCGACGATGTGGTGGGCGAGTTGTTGGAGCCCGGCGAGCGCATCCTGTTGGCCAAGGGTGGCGACGGGGGTTTTGGCAACCTGCACTTCAAGACCAGCACCAATCGCGCGCCGCGGCAGAAGACGCCGGGCTGGCCGGGTGAGTCCAAGTCGCTCAAGCTGGAGCTGCGTGTGTTGGCCGATGTGGGCCTGTTGGGACAACCCAATGCCGGCAAGTCGACGCTGATCGCTGCGGTGTCCAACGCTCGCCCCAAGATCGCCGACTACCCGTTCACCACCCTTTACCCCAACCTTGGCGTGGTGCGCGTGGGGCCTGAACAAAGCTTTGTGATGGCCGACATCCCAGGCTTGATCGAGGGCGCTGCCGAGGGGGCCGGCTTGGGGCATCAGTTCTTGCGCCACTTGCAGCGCTCTCGCTTGCTGCTGCACTTGGTGGACTTCGCGCCCCTGGACGACAACGTCGACCCGGTGGCCGAGGCCAAGGCGATCGTGGCCGAACTCAAGAAATACGACGAAGCGCTCTACAACAAGCCACGTTGGCTCGTGCTCAACAAAGTGGATATGGTCGACGCTGAGGAGCGTGAGGCCAAGATCAAGGACTTCGTCAAGCGCTTCAAATGGAAAGGCCGGGTGTTCACCATTTCGGGCCTGACGCGCGAAGGTTGCGAAGACCTGCTTCGGGCCATCTACGAGCACGTCAAGGCTGAAAAAGTGCCCCCGGCCAAGGAGCACGATCCAAGGTTTGACGAGGCCTGAGTAAGGGTCGAAGGGGTTCGATGGCAGGGGTGTTGGACGGTGCCACGCGCATCGTGGTGAAGGTGGGCTCCAGCTTGGTCACCGACGAGGGGCGGGGTGTGGACGCTCGCGCCATCGGCGATTGGTGCCGTCAGTTGGCGCTGTTGCGCCAACGAGGGGTGGAGTCGGTGGTGGTTTCCAGCGGTGCGATTGCCGAAGGCATGAAGCGTTTGGGCTGGCGCGAGCGGCCGCGCGAGCTCCATGCCCTGCAGGCTGCCGCTGCCGTGGGCCAGATGGGTCTCGCGCAGATGTACGAGACCCACCTCCGGGCCCATGGCCTGCCCAGCGCGCAAGTGCTGCTCACGCACGCCGACCTGTCGCACCGCGAGCGCTACCTGAATGCCCGCTCCACGCTGACGACCCTGCTGGCCGCGGGTGTGTTGCCGGTCATCAACGAGAACGACACCGTCGTCAACGACGAAATCAAGTTCGGAGACAACGACACCTTGGGGGCCTTGGTGACCAACTTGTTGGATGCGGACGCGCTGGTGATCCTGACCGACCAACAAGGCCTCTACAACGACAACCCGCGCAGCAACCCGGCCGCCACCTTGGTGCGGGAGGCGCTGGCCGACGATCCGGCGTTGCCCGCGATGGCCGGCGGAGCGGGTTCGGCCCTTGGGCGAGGTGGCATGTTGACCAAGGTGCTGGCGGCGCAGCGGGCTGCTCGCAGCGGTGCGCACACGGTGATCGCGTACGGGCGGGAGCCCGATGTGCTGCTGCGCTTGCGCGCTGGCGAGGCGATCGGATCGGCGCTGCGGGCGACGAGTGGAAAGCATGCCGCTCGCAAGCGCTGGATGGCCGACCATCTGCAACTGGCCGGCCGCGTCACGGTGGATGCTGGGGCCCAGCGGGCCCTGTGCGAGCAGGGGCGCAGCTTGCTGCCGGTGGGGGTGAGCGAGGTGCAGGGCGATTTCCACCGAGGCGATGTGATCGCCGTGATCGGAGGCGATGGCGCCGAATTGGCGCGCGGCCTGAGCAACTACGCCAGCGCCGAGGCGCGCTTGCTGGCGGGCCGGGCGTCTTCAGAGATCGAAGGCCTGTTGGGCTATGTGGCCGAGCCGGAGTTGATCCACCGCGACAACTTGGTCCTCAGCCGCTGACCTCGTCCTTCGGGGGGGGCACGGGGGCGCTCGCTTGGGCGGCCAGGTCTTGAGCGTGGTCGGACTCGGCAATGGCGCCGTAGGGCGTTCGTGCCTGGGTCGGGCGCATGCCCGCGCGCAGGAAGCGGTTGTGGTGCGCTTGGCCGTGCCGCGGCAGGAAACGCGCCAATTCGTTGAGGGCCATTTGGTAGACGCCGCGCTTGAACTCGATCACGGCCTCCAGCGGCACCCAGTAGTCGTTCCAACGCCAGGCGTCGAACTCCGGGTGGTCGGTGGCGCGCAGGTTCAGGTCGCTGTCGCGCCCGGCCAACTGCAGCAAGAACCAAATCTGCTTTTGGCCCTTGTAATGACCGCGCGCTTCGCGGCGGATGTAGTGGTCGGGCACTTCGTAGCGCAGCCAGTCGCGCGTGCGCGCAATGATGCGCACGTGCTCGTGGCGCAAGCCCACCTCTTCGTGGAGCTCGCGGTACATCGCCTGCTCAGGCGTCTCGCCGTACTTGATGCCGCCTTGCGGAAACTGCCAGGAGTGGGTGCGAATGCGCTTGCCCCAAAACACCTGGTTTTTGTGATTGAGCAGGATGATGCCGACGTTAGGCCTGAAGCCTTCTCGGTCGAGCATAATCAACCTCGAATGATGAACTGTCTCGATTGTGCACCGGACGGGTGCATGGCGCGGGGCAGTGAAACCCTGGTTCCGACACGGGCTTGCTGTGTGGCGCGGCAGGCCCGTTTTGCCTTTTGCCGACCGCATCGCCCATGAAAGCCTCTCAGTTCCTCATTTCTACGCTCAAGGAAGCCCCCGCCGATGCGGAGATCGTCAGCCACAAGCTGATGATGCGCGCCGGCATGATCAAGCGCTTGGGCGCTGGCATTTACAACTACATGCCCATGGGCCTGCGGGTGATCCGCAAGGTGGAGGCCATCATTCGCGAGGAGATGGTGCGCGCCGGGGCGGTGGAGTTGCTGATGCCCGTGGTGCAGCCGGCCGAGCTGTGGCAAGAGACGGGCCGCTTTGACAAGATGGGGCCCGAGCTGTTGCGCGTGAAGGACCGCCACGGCCGCGACTTCGTCATCCAGCCAACGAGCGAAGAGGTCATCACCGACATCGCCCGCCAAGAGTTGCGCAGCCACAAGCAACTGCCGAAGAACCTGTTCCACATCCAGACCAAGTTCCGCGACGAGCGCCGGCCCCGCTTTGGGCTGATGCGCGGGCGTGAGTTCACGATGAAGGATGCCTACTCCTTCGATCGCGACGCCGAAGCGGCCGGCAAGAGCTACGACTCGATGTTCGCCGCGTATGGCCGCATCTTCGACCGCTTGGGTTTGCAGTACCGGGCGGTGGCGGCCGACACCGGCGCCATCGGCGGTGATCGCTCGCACGAGTTCCAGGTCATCGCCGAGACGGGCGAGGACGCCATCGTCTACTGCCCCACCAGCAGCTACGCCGCCAACATCGAACTGGCCGAGGCCCTGGCTCCGAGCGCACCGCGTGCCGCCCCGTCCCAGGCTTTGGCGCTGACACCCACCCCGGGCAAGAGCACCTGCGCGGACGTGGCCGCTTTGCTGGGTCTGCCGCTGACGCAAACCGTGAAGAGCCTGGTGCTGGCCACCGACACGCTGGACGAGCACGGCAACATCACGGCCACCCAGGTGTGGCTGCTGCTGGTGCGCGGGGACCACGAACTGAACGAAGTCAAGGCCGGCAAGGTCGAGGGGCTGAAGGGCGGTTTCCGCTTTGCCACTGTGGGTGAAATCGAGGCGCACTTCGGGTGCAAGCCGGGCTACTTGGGTCCCGTCGGGTTGAAGGGCGTGAGGGTGGTGGCCGACCGCACCGTGGCTGCGATGAGCGATTTCGTGTGCGGTGCCAACCAAATGGACCACCATCTGACGGGCGTCAACTGGGGTCGCGACCTGCCCGAGCCCGACCTCGTGGCCGACATCCGCAACGTCGTCGCTGGCGAGCCCTCGCCCGACGGGCAGGGTGTGCTGGCCATTCAGCGCGGCATCGAGGTGGGCCATGTGTTCTACCTGGGCAAGAAGTACTCCGAGGCGATGAACGCCACCTTCCTGGCCGAGGACGGCAAGCCCCGCCACTTCGAGATGGGCTGCTACGGCATCGGCGTCACGCGCCTGTTGGGTGCGGCGATCGAGCAGGGGCACGACGAGCGCGGCATCGTGTGGCCCGTCAGCATGGCGCCGTTCGAGGTGGTGATTTGCCCGATTGGCATGGACCGCAGCGAGGCCGTGCGCGAGGAGGCGCACAAGCTCTACGCCGCCTTGCAGGCCGAGGGGGTGGACGTGCTGCTGGACGACCGTGGCGAGCGCCCAGGCGCGATGTTTGCCGATTGGGAACTCGTCGGCGTGCCGCAGCGCGTGGTGCTGGGCGACCGCGGCTTGAAGGAGGGCGTGGTGGAGGTGCAAGGTCGACGCGATGCGGCGGCGCAAAACCTGCCCTTGGCCGAGGTGGTGGCCGCCGTGAAGGCGCGTCTGAAGGCTTGACGCCCAGTCCCGGATTCCCGTCCCGGGTGGCGGCGGTGGACGCTATGCGTGCGCTGGCCCTGTTGCCGGTGGTGGTCGTCAACGCCTTGACCTATGCCGAACTGCCCGACGCGGGTTTCTTCAGCAGCTTGGCCGGGGCCCCTTGGTGGGACAGCGCTGCCGTGTTGGCTGTGGCGACTCTGCTTCAGGGCAAGGGGATTGCCTTGTTGATGTTCTTGTTCGGCTACAGCATGGGCTGGGCGCGGGCGCCACGGCAGCGGCTGCGCCGGCTGCTCGGGGTTGGGCTGGCACACGGCGGTTTGCTGTACCAGGGCGACATCGTGCACCAATACGCGCTGGTCGGGCTGTGGATGCAGGGGGCCCGGCGCTGGCGTTGGCCGCGATTGCTGCGTTGGACGCTGGTTTGGACGGCGGTGGGCAGTGCCCTGGTGCTGCTGTCCCTGGCGTTGGGCTTCCTCGTGGGGTTCGGGGAGCCCACGACAGGGCCCCGCTTGGTGACGGCTTCGACAGGTTCGGAATGGTGGTGGCTGGGGGCGAGCGGCTTCTTCGGGACCCTGCCCTGGGCGCTGTTGTTCATGGGGCCGGGCGTGGTGGCCGTGGTCAGCCTGGGGCTGATCGCCGGCCGGCTGCGGCTCTTGCACCACCGCCGCTGGCGCCCGTGGTGGGCGCGGGCGGCGCGCTGGGCGGGGCTGATGCTGGTCTTGAACCTGGTGTACGGGGTGTGGGTCGTGGTCGAGCTGCACCAGTCGGTCGGCATGGCGGCCGTCGGCACCCTGGCCATGACCTGGCTGGGGCCGCTGACCCTGGCGGCCTGGGTGCCTTGGCTGCTGCTGCGGGTGCGCTGGCCTGCGTGGTTGGTGCATGCGGGGCGCAACACGTTGACGATGTACATCGGCAGTTCCTTGCTGATCGTGCTGGCCTTGGCGGGCCCCGCGGCGGCTTGGCAGCCATCCCCCGCCGAGTTGACGCTGGCGGCCGCGATGGCCTGGGTCGCGCTGGCCGCTCTGAGCGCCGGGGCGGCTGCGCGAGGCTGGCGCTTGCCTTTGGAAGCCCTCCTGGCGTGGAGGCGCGCGTGAAGCGGCGGGGCTGGCTGCTGGCCGCAGGCGCGCTGGGGGCTGGGGGTGTTCTCCGGCCCGCGCACGCCGGTGCGCAGTTGGAAGAGCCGCTGGCCGACTCCGTTCGCTCGGCGCTGAACGCGGCCGTCAGCGAGCGCGCACCGCCGAAATGGCGGCACGACCGCATCGAAGACCGCCTCGCCTACCTGAACTGGTTGGGCGAGATGGGCGAGCGGCTGCGGCGGCGCAAGCCGGAGCGTCAGACGCGCATCGAGTTTTTGGAGACCCTCTGGTACGAATGCAAGCGTGCCGGATTGGAGCCGGCCCTGGTGCTGGGCCTGATCCAGGTGGAGAGTGGGTTTCGCAAGTACGCGATCAGCAGCGTGGGGGCCCGGGGCTACATGCAGGTGATGCCGTTCTGGGCGCGGCTCATTGGCAATGGACAGGTGGCCAAGCTGTTCCATTTGCAGACGAACTTGCGTTTTGGCTGCGTCATCCTGCGGCACTACCTGGACCTCGAGCGGGGCAACCTGTTCATGGCCTTGGGGCGCTACAACGGCAGCCGTGGCAAGGCGGAGTACCCCAACTTGGTGATGGGCGCGCGCCGGCAGTGGTTGATGCCGGGGCAGACCTGAGCTCAGTGCACCGGGCCGGGCGGGCGCTCGGGTTGGAGCGCGCGTGCGTCGGCTTGGTCCATCTCGGCGGCGGTCATCACCGCTTCACGCCATAACCGGGCGGGGATGAAGGTGCGCAATTGCTGCAGGGCGCGCTCCACCAAGGCGGGCGCCAGCGCGTGGCCCACGTGGGGCAGCACATCGGCGGTGATGTCCGCGCCCAGGGCCAACCAGGCTTGGGCGGCATCCACCACGTGGGCGTAAGGCACGACGTCGTCTTGCTTGCCGTGCAGCAGGTGCAAGGTGCAACCCTCGGGGGCGCTGACCGGGCGGCCCAAGGGCGCGGCGCCAAAGCTCAGCACGCGCCCCGCCAGGGCGGGCTCGGTCAACACGGCCTCCAAGGCCATTTGTCCGCCTTGCGAATACCCGGCCAAGGCCACGCGCTCCCAGGACAAGTCGTAGCGCTGCGCCCAAGCTCGCACGGTGGCGATGAAGCCGGGCAGGGCGATCGCCAGTGCGGCGGCAGGGTCGGTGCCGTCGGCATCGAACCACCGATGGCCTTCCACCGCCGCGCTGGGCAATCGCTGGGGCGCGTTCAGGGCCACGACGGCGGCCTGCGGGTACTGGGCGCGCAGGGCCTGGGCCAGGCCGTCCATTTGCCCGGCGTGCGCGCCATCCCCGTGGAACAACAGGAACAGCAGCTCCACCGGCCCTTGCGCAGGCAGCAGGGGCTGGGTGTGGGCGTCTTCGGCCCCGGGGGGTGGCGTCACCGGGCGGCCTGCAGTTGGTCGCGCGTGGCCAGGGCCACGGCGCGGGCTTGTTCCGCAAAGTCTGTCCGTTGGCGGCCGGCGTACAAGATGGCGCGGCTGCTGTTGACCAGCACCGACCCCTGGCCATTCGCCTGCACGGTGGCCACGGCATCGCCGCCCTGGGCGCCCACGCCGGGCACCAGCAGCGGCACGGTGGGGGCCAGCTCGCGCACGCGGGCCAGCTCGCGCGGGTAGGTGGCGCCCACCACCAGGCCCACCTGGCCCTCGATGCGGTTCCATTCGGTTTGCGCGCGCCGGGCCAATTCTTCAAACAGGCGGGGCTGCCCGTCCACGTCGGCCAAGCGCTGCATTTGGAAGTCGTCGCCGCCCGGGTTGCTGGTGCGGCAGAGCACGAACACGCCACGGTCTTGCCAAGAGAGGAAGGGCTCGATGGTGTCGAAGCCCATGTAGGGCGACAGGGTCACGGCGTCGGCCTCGAAGCGCTCGAAGGCCTCGCGGGCGTACAGGGTGGCGGTGGCGCCGATGTCGCCGCGCTTGGCGTCCAGCACCACGGGCACCTGTGGCGCCTTGGCGCGGATGTGACGGATGACGCGCAGCAGTTGGTCTTCGGCGCCGGCGGCGGCGAAGTAGGCGATCTGCGGCTTGAAGGCCGCGGCCAGATCGGCCGTGGCGTCGACGATGGCGCAGCAAAAGTCGGCGATGCGCCGCGCGTCGCCCTGCCAGTCGCCAGGGAACTTGCTCGGGTCGGGGTCCAAGCCCACACAGAGCAGGGAGTCGCGGGTGGCGGCGTTCAGGCGGTCGGCAAAGCGCATCGGGAGCAGCAAGGACTGGGAGTGGCGCATTGTCGCCATCGCGGCCCGGCTATGGTTCGGCCATGGACGTGCTGCTCACCCCCCGCCTGCGCCTGCGTTGGTTCCGTCCTGACGATGCCGAGTTCGTCCTCGGCCTGATCAACGAACCCGCGTGGATCTCTGGCATCCGCGACAGCGGCGTGCGCGACGTCGACGCCGCCCGCGCCTGGGCGCAAGCGCGCCTCATCGACCCCTATTGGCAGGTGGGCCACGGCTTTTGGCTGGTGGAGCGGCGCTCTGACGCCGAGCCCCTGGGCCTGTGCGGCCTCTTCAAGCGCGACAGCCTGCCCCTGCCCGACCTGGGCTACGGCCTGGCCACGCGCCACGCCGGCCAGGGCTACGCCCGCGAAGCCGCCCGCGCCTGCCTGGCCTACGCCCAGCGCGTGCTGGGCCGCGACGAGTTGCTGGCCATCACCTCGCCCACCAACGGGCCCAGCATGGCCTTGCTGGAAGACCTGGGCTTTGTGCGCGAGGGCGAGCGCGTGGGCGACGACGGCCCCACGGTGGACTGGCGCTGGCGCGCCGATCCACCGCGACCGCAAGACGACGCCGCGCTGGCGGCCGACTTGGTGCGACGCTTTTGGGCCTGCCAGGTGCCCGATGCCGACGGAGTGCACGCGTTGGCGGCCTTGCCGGCTTTGTGCACGGCCGAGGCGCAGTTGCCGGGCCCCGGTGGGACGGTGCTGAGCGTGCGCGAATTCGTCGAGGCCAGCGGCGTGATTCCTGGGGCTTGGGTCGCCGAGTTGCCTTGCGTCCGCTTGGTCGATGACCATGACAGCGCGGTCGTTACCTTGGGCCCCTGGCGACATGAGTTGCGAATCGACTGCGAGAGGCGATGGCGGATGACGCGGCTTTTGCCGTGTTGACGGCCTCCAAGCCCTCGTGGGCTGGGCTTGTTGCAGAGGCCAGGGCGCTGGCGCTCGACCCAGGGCGATGACCCCGTGATGGCCCGGTGCAGGCCGTGCCCACCCAGGCGTTCGCGCCAGCTGGAAACGTTTCAAGCCTTGACCCCTTCGGAAACCTAGGGTTTTCCTGACCCCAAAGCTTGGGGCTCGAAGCGCGAGCCCGGCCAAACCCCACAAGTGCACCGGCAGAATGCGCGCCACAAAAAACAGGGGGATCCTTTGTATGTCGACCCATGCCGACCCGCGTTACGCACCGCCTACTGCGCAGGTGGCCGATGTACCGGCCACCGAGAGTGCGCTAGCCGGGCGGGGCATCCGCCTGGTGGCCGCCATCGTGGACGGCATCGTGCTGTTCGCGGTCTATTGGGCCGTGACGCAGATCCCGGCGATAGGCACTTGGGTTGAAGCCGAAACGGCGGCGAGCAGCACGAGCGTGCTTGGCTTTGCACCGCTGTCAACGCTTTTCAGTTTCGCCCTTTTCCTGATCGTGCAGGGCTGGCTTTTGGTGGCACGCGGTCAGACGGTGGGCAAGATGTGTTTCAAGCTGCGCATCGAGCGCAGCGACGGCAGCAAGCCCGATGCCTGGCGTTTGCTCGGACTGCGCTATGGCATTGGCTACTTGGCCGCCGTGAATTGGGTTGCTGTCATCGTCTACAGCCTGGTCGACTCGCTGCTGATCTTTCGCGACTCGCGCAAGTGTCTTCATGACTCGATCGCCGACACGCGGGTGATCCAGCTCTGAGCGCGAACTCCAGCCGCCAGGTCGACACCCTGGCCCGGGTCGAGGCGCCCGAGGGCATCGTGCTCTCGCTGCGGCCTGCCGGGCTGGTAGCGCGCAGCATGGCCTTCTTGGTCGACTTGCTCATCCGCATCGGCCTGTATATCGGCCTGGCCATGGTGCTGGGGGCGATGGGGGGCTTGGGGCGCGGATTGTTGTTGGTGGCGTTCTTCAGCATCGAGTGGCTCTACCCCATCGTGTTTGAGCTGAGCCGCTGGGGGGCCACGCCCGGTAAGCGCACGCTGGGTCTTCGGGTGGTGATGGACACCGGCTTGCCCATCACCCCGGCGGCCTCGTTCACGCGCAACCTGCTGCGCGTGGCCGACTTTCTGCCGCTGCTCTATGGCTTTGGCATCGTCTCCATGCTGCTGAACTCGGAGTGCAAGCGACTCGGCGACCTGGCTGCCGGCACGCTGGTGGTGCACGAACGGCCGGTGGGCGTGCATGACGCGCCGCCGGCGGCGGAGGGTCTGGTCCCTGCCAAACCGCTCGACCTGCGGGAGCAGGCGGCCATCCTGGCCTGGGCCGGTCGCGCGCGCCGCCTCACGCCGGCGCGGCTTGAGGAACTGGCGCAGCTTGCCGCACCGGTGCTGCCGGCCGAGCCGCCTGGCCCGGCCGCGCCGCGTCTGCTCGGCGTGGCCCATTGGCTGCTGGGGCGCAGGACATGACGCCGCTTCACTTCGAGGCCGAGTACCGCCCGCTATGGGACGGGCTGGCCGAGCAATTGCAGCTGGCCCGGCAGGGCAAGCCGGTGGATGCGGCCTTGCTCGCCGCGCGCTACCGCCGTGTCTGCGAGAACCTGGCGCTGGCGCAGTCGCGCGCTTACCCGGTGCACTTGCTGGCGCGGCTTGAACAACTGGCCAACGAGGCGCACCAGCTCGTCTACCGCCGGCAGGACTACGGCTTGCACCGTTTCGGTCTGCTGCTGCGCATCGAGCTGCCGCGTGCGGTGCGCGCTGAACGGCGCTGCGTGCTGCTGGCGCTGGCGCTTTTCGCCTTGCCCTTGCTGCTGTCGTTTGCCCTGTCCCGGCTGGAGCTCGATTTCGCCTTGCGCCTGCTGGAAGCGGGCCGGCTGCGCGAGATGGAGAGCATGTACGCCGACGGCAACAAAGCCATGGGGCGCGAGCGCACCGCCGACGACGACTGGGGCATGTTTGGCTATTACATCTTCAACAACATCGGCATCGGCTTTCGATGCTTCGGCGCCGGCGTCCTGGCCGGGGTGGGCAGCGCCTTCGTGTTGGTCTACAACGGCCTGGCCATCGGTGCTGTGCTCGGCCACCTGCAGCGTGTGGGGCTTGGGCACAACCTGTGGCCCTTCGTCGCCACCCACTCCGCGTTCGAGCTGACCGGCATCGTGCTGGCCGGCGCGGCCGGGCTGCGCCTGGGCTTGGGCTGGTTGTCGCCCGGGCGGCGCAGCCGGCTCGATGCGCTGCGCGCCGCCGCGCTGGCTGCCGTGCCGCTGGTCTACGCGGCGTTCTTCCTGCTCTTCGTGGCGGCTGCGGTGGAGGCCTTCTGGTCGCCTGCGGCGTGGATCTTGCCGGGCGTCAAGTACACGGTCGCCCTGCTGTGCTGGCTTCTGGTGCTGGGTTGGCTGCTCTTCATGGGCCGGGAAAAGTCTCATGCGCGTTGAGGGCCTCGCCCTGGCGCTGCGCCTGCGCAGCCCGTTTGAGGCCTGCGACCTGGGAGCCGCGCTGGTGCGCGCGCACGCGGCCTCGCTATGGCGCTGTTTTGCGCCGCTGTACCTGGCGGTGGTGGTGCTGGCGCTCTGCCTGGTGGAAGTGCACGGCTGGCTGCCAGTGCTCGTCGTCTTCTGGCTCAAACCCTGGCTGGACCGCAGCCTGCTTTTTGTTCTGGCGCGCGCAGTGTTCGGCGAGTCCACGCGCTGGCTCGACCTCTGGCGCGAGCGTCGTCAAGTGCTCGGCGGCAGCCTGCTGCGCACGCTGCTGTGGCGTCGCTTCTCACCCTGGCGCACCTGCACCCAGCCGGTGGAGCAGCTCGAGGGCCAGCGCGGCGCCGAACGGCGCGCCCGCGTGCGCCTGTTGCTGAGCGGCCAGCGCGGCGCGGCCACTGCGCTGCAAACCGCATTCGCGCAGGCTGAAGGCGTGCTTTGCTACGGACTGGTGGCGCTGATCTGGTGGTTCGCGCCGGAGAACCGCAGCAGCGAGATCAGCGACTGGCTATTCCGGAACAGCGGCACTTCAGACGGACTGCTGAGCCTGGACCTGGTGCTGGCGCTGAGCTACATGGCCGTGGTGCTGTTCCTCGAACCCTTCTTTGTGGCAGCAGGCTTTGCCATGTACCTGAACCGTCGCGTCGCGCTCGAAGCCTGGGACATCGAGCAGGAGTTCCGCCGTGCGTTTTAGCGGCTTGCTGCTGGCTTTGGTTTGTGGCCTTTCAAGCGCCGAACCGGCGCCGCCCGCCACGAGCGCTTCGGCCGTGCGCGCTGCGGCCAGCAGCGCGGCCGCGCACCCGCTGATGCCGGGCACCGAAACCACCAAGACCTTGCGCCTCAAGGACGCCCAAGGCACGAAGAAGACCGAGAAGCCGCAGCGGCCCAGCCCCTGGTGGGTCGGTCTGATGGAGAACCTGACCGGCGGCCTGCGGGTGGCCGTCTGGTTGGTGGGAGCTGGGCTTTTCGTGTGGGTGCTGCTGCGCCTGCGCGACTGGCTCCAGGCGCGCCGTGGCGGGGCAGCGCTCGCACCGCTGGCACCGACCCATGTCGGCAGCCTCGACATCCGCCCGGAAAGCCTGCCGACCGACGTGGGTGCGGCGGCCTGGCTGCTGTGGCAGCGCGGCGAGGCGCGCGCCGCCCTCTCGCTGCTCTACCGGGGTGCGCTCTCGCGCCTGGTGCACGGCCACGGCGTGCCGATTCGAGCCGCCAGTACCGAGCGCGAATGCCTGGCGCTTGCCGCGCCGCGCCTCGGCGCGTCGGCCCAGGTGTTTCTGCGGCAACTGGTGTCGAGCTGGCAGGCCGTTGCCTATGCCCAGCGCCCGGTGGAGTCGGCGCAGATGGAGGCGCTCTGCCAGGGCTTTGCGCTGCACCTGCCGGACGACCCGAGGCCATGAAGCGCGACTGGCTCATTCGCCTGCTGGTGCTGCTTGGCATCGGTCTGGGCGGCTGGTGGCTCACCACCCGAACCGAGTGGGTCGAGACCGAGCGCGAGCGCCCGGCGCAGGGTGAGGCCCGCGACAACCCCGTGTTTGCTTTCGAGCTGCTGATGCGCGAACTCGGCCTGCGGGCTTCGCACCATGAGACGCTCGACGTGCTGCCCCCACCGGGGGCGAGGTTGGTGCTGTTATCGGGCGATTGGGCGTTGAACCCGACCTTGCCGACGCGACTCGAGCGCTGGGTACAGCAAGGGGGGCATTTGGTGCTGACGCTCGATGCCGATTGGCAGGCGTCGAACTTGTTGCGCTGGGTGCCGGTCGAGACAGCGGAGATCCATCGAGCGCAGGCAAAGCGGCCGGTAGAGCCCTCGGAACCGGAAACAATGCCTGACTTTGGTTCGCCCGAGGAGGCCAAGGCATTTCTCAAGGCCATCAAGGACCGGCGCGAGCCGCTGCACACCGCGCCGCCGCTGTGGGGCAGTGAGGCGGAACTGACCGCCTGCGGCCCATCCGTGCGGCTGTTCAAAAGCCTTCGCGTCACGCCCGGGCCGTCGTCACAGCCCCCCGAGTGGACGCTGACGCATGAGCTCCGCACGACCGCCGAGGCCGACGGCACCAGCCTGTGGTCAACCCCAGCCCTGCGCGTGCGCGTCGGACAGGGCAGCGTGACCACACTCGAGGCCAGCAACGCGCTCTTCATGAACGGGGAAGCGCTGCGCTGTGACCACCCGTTGCTGCTGGCCGCTGCCGTTCAGGCCGAAGCCGGCGCCACGGTTTGGGTTTACCTCCACGAGAAGCGCGAGGCCTTGCTGCCCTGGTTGTGGCAGCAAGCGTGGATCGCCATCGTCATCGGCTTCCTGGCCTTGAGCCTTTGGCTGTGGCGTGCGGCCGTGCGCTTCGGGCCGCTGCAGCCGAGCGCCCCTCGCCTGCGGCGCTCGGTGGCCGAGCAGGTGCACGGCCTGGCTGCTTACCTGCGGCGCGGCAGCCCCGAAGCGCTGCTGGCAGCCGAGCAGCGCGCCCTCAACGACTTGGCAACACGCCGCTTGCACGGCTTCGCGCGCCTCGCCATGGCCGAGCGCGCGCAGGCCATCGCGGCGGCCACCGATCTGCCGGCGCACGACCTTGCGGTCGCGCTCACCGAGCGCTACTGCACCCGTGCGCGCTTGCCCAGCCAGCTGCTGCTGCTTGAAACCGCGCGCCGCCGTCTCCAACGAACCCTTCGCAAGGACCCCGCACCATGATCTCGCCCGAGCAACTTCAACTCGCCTCCCAGTGGCTCCAACGCCTGCGCCGCGAGGTGGGCAAGGCCGTGGTCGGCCAGGAGCAGGCGGTGGAGCAGATGCTGGTGGCGGTGCTGGCGTCCGGACACGTGTTGGTTGAGGGTGTGCCGGGCCTGGGCAAGACCTTGCTGGCGCGCGCGCTCAGCGAGGCGCTGCACCTGCAGTACGCACGCGTGCAATTCACGCCCGACTTGATGCCGGCCGACGTGATCGGCCATAGCGTGCTGGACGACACCGGCAGCGGCCTCGGCCGCCTGCGCGTGCGCAAGGGCCCGGTGTTCACCAACCTGCTGTTGGCCGACGAAATCAACCGCGCGCCGGCCAAGACCCAGAGCGCACTCTTGGAGGTAATGCAGGAGTACCAGGCCACGCTGGAAGGCGAGACCCTGTCCCTGCCCAAACCCTTCATGGTGATGGCGACCCAGAACCCGATCGATACCGAGGGCACCTACCCCTTGCCCGAGGCGCAACTCGACCGCTTCCTGCTCAAGATTCGCATCCAGTACCCCAATCACGAGGAAGAGGCGGCCATCGTGCAGCTCGCCACCAGCGGCCGTGTCGGCCACGAGCTGCCGCTGGACGCCGTGCAGCCGGTGCTCGACGAGGTGCAGGTGCAAGAGCTGCAGCGCCTGTGCGGGCAAGTGCACGCCGATGCCAAGGTGATCGACTACGCCGTACGTGTCGCGCGTGCGACACGAAATTGGCCGGGTCTTGACGCAGGTGCCGGGCCGCGCGGCAGCCTAGCCTTGCTGCGCGCTGCGCGCGCCATGGCGCTGCTCGATGGGCGCGACTTCGTCACGCCCGACGACGTGGCCGCCCAGGCGCTCGCAGTGTTGCGCCACCGGGTCATGCTCTCGCCCGACGCGCAGATTGAAGGCCGCGACCCGGACGAGTTGCTGCAGGCCTTGCTGGCCAGCGTGGAAGCCCCCAGGCTTTGAAGCGCGTGGTTTTGCCCACGCGCGCCAGCGTTGCGGGGTTGGCACTGCTCGCGCTGGTCACGGCGGCCTTGCTGTTGCTGGGCGCACCCCTCGCCGTGGTGGTCAAGGGGATGGGCGGCCTGCTGCTGGCGCTGCTGCTGCTGGCCGGCTTCGACCTCTGGCGCAGTCTGCGCCTGTGGGCGGCTGCCGCCGTGCGCGTGGAGCGGCGACTGCCCGCGGCCTTTGCCATCGGGGTGGCGACACCGCTGCAACTGGATCTCGTCAATCCGGGGCCACTCGACTGGCGCGTGGCGGTTTTCGACGACCTCGACCCCGTGTTTGACTTCGAGGGCCTGCCCCGCAGCCTGCGCGTGGCGGCGCAAAGCCGCAGCAGCCTGCAGTTCCAGGCCACGGCGCGTCAGCGCGGTGTGGTGAGCGTGGGCCTGACCCAAGTGCTGTGGCGCAGCCGCGCCGGCCTTTTTGAGTGGCGCGAGCGCCTGGGCGAGGAGCAGCGCTTGCGCGTCTACCCCAACTTCTCGGCGCTGGCGCGCTACGCCTGGCTCAGTGGCGACCGCCGCTTGCAGCAAATCGGCATCAAGAACTTTGTCCAGCGTGGCCAGGGCACCGACTTCCGCCAACTCGCCGAATACCGACGCGGCGACCCCCTTCGCCACCTGGATGTGAAGGCCTCGCTGCGCCAGCGCAAACCCGTGGTGCGCGAGTACCAGGACGAGCGCGACCAAAGCGTGATGTTCCTGCTCGACTGCGGCCGACGCATGCGTGCCGACGAACAAGGCGTAAGCCGTGGCGAGAACAGCCACTTTGACGACGCGCTGGACGCGCTGATGCTGCTCAGCTACGTCGCGCTGACGGAAGGCGATGAGGTCGGCGCCCAGACCTTCGGTGCCGCGCCCGGCGAAGACCGCTGCTTCGCACCGCGCAAGGGACAGGCCACGCTCAATGCGCTCATGAACCACTTGCACGATCTGCAGCCCAGCAACCAGCACTCCGACTACCTGGCCGCTGCGGAGGCCCTTTCGCGCGGCCTGACGCGGCGCTCCCTGGTGATCGTGCTGACCAACTTCCGGGACGAAGACGCGCCCGAGTTGCAACCCGCGCTGCAACTGCTGCGCCGCCGCCATCTGGTGCTGCTGGCCAGCCTGCGCGAGACGGCGCTGGCGCGCATTGCCGACCAGGCGATCGACACGCCCGAAGACGCCACGGCAGTGGCCAGCGCGCACCTGCTGGCGCAGGCCCGTCAAGACGCCTTCAAACGCGTGGTGGGCCGCGACCGCCTGTCGGTGGACGTCGAGCCCCGACAACTGGCCTCCACCCTGGTGAACCGGTACCACCAAGTCAAGCGCGCCGGATGGCTCTGATTTTTTACCCCAGTCCAAGGAGGACACGATGACTGAACCCGCCCTCAATCCCTACGCCGCACCGCAAGCCCGTGTGGACGACGTCCATGCCTTTGAAGGCGTGGGCGAGCTGAAGCTGTTCTCAGCCCGAGGCCGTATCGGGCGTTTGCGCCTGCTGGCCTACAACATGGGGGCAACCTTTGTGTTCTACGCCGTGGTCGGCGTTGTTTCCTTGCTCGCTGCCACCCTGGGCGAGGCGGCAGGGCTGTTGATGATTCCTTCCTTCGCGATATTCCTTTGGTTCAGCGCGGTGTCCTGCATCAAGCGCTGCCATGACGCTGACTGCAGCGGCTGGTGGGCCCTGACCTACTTCATTCCACTGATCGGTCTGATCTGGTTCGTTCTGCGCGGCACCCCAGGCGCGAACCGGTTCGGCGCGCCGCCGCCGGCCAACACCCTGGGGGTCAAGGTGCTGGGCTGGATGATTCCGGTCGTCGCCGTTGTGGGCATACTGGCTGCCGTCTCCATTCCGGCCTACAAGGACTACACCGACAAGGCGCGCGCTGCGCAAAGCGTCGGGCAGTGATCGCCGGGTGTTCGCTGCTTGATTCGAGGAGCGGCTGTCGCAAGTCGACGTGCTGAATGTCGCGGAGCTGCCCGAGCAGTTCCAGCCGCTGTTCAACGCCCCGCTCCTTCGCGTGCGCGTGCTTCAGCTGCCCGGACAGTTCACGGGATCGCCAGGTTCGCTGGAGGCAAAAATCGAAACCTGGCCCCCGAGTTCTCGGCTTTATCGAGAGGGGCGGCTTGGTGCCTGACTCTTGGGTCGGGGAGACGCCTGCGGTCACAGTGCCCGGTTCTGGAGAGGCCGACGTGACCTGGGGGCCGTGGCGGCACCAGCTGGTGCGCGACGGCGAACGGCGGTGGCGCTTGTTGCACCTCTTTGCGACTTCCTGATTGCCTAAGCGCAACTGAGTCTTGCCCCGCGAATCCTCATGCCTTCAAAGATGCAGCCGGTATCCATCGACGCGTTGGCCTCCCTCTTGCGCAACTGCGAGCAGTTCGCACACCAAAGGATCGCGGAAAGCGGCGGGTTCCACCCTTTCGGTGCATTCATCAACAGAGCCGGTGACATCGAGGCCCTCGGCGCCCAACTGAGCGCTGAACCTCGCGACAGCTTTGAGGTCTATGAATTCCTTGAAGGTGCGATCGCCGAAATGGCTCACCGAGGGGATATCAGGGCCTATGCATTGGCTGCGAACGTTGCTGTCCCACAGCAACTTGCCTCGCCGTTTCCAGACGGCCTGCGCGTCCACGTGGAGGCGCCCGGCTATTCACGTTTCGTCTACACGCCCTATCGGCTCTTGCCGTACCGTGCAATACGCAGATTTCTCGCCGTTTTGCCCACCGTCGAGTACTCTGATCCCATCGCCGTCGACTTGCGCGCGAAGGTCTTCTCCGAAACGCCGAGCTGAGTGAGCTCGATCCGACCCATTGCGGCGGCGGGCAAACGCAAGCACGGTGAACTCACCCCCCCGCCCGCTTCGGCTTCCACCCCTCCGGCCGTGCCGCCAGCCAAGCGAGCACCTTCTCCACGTGGTCGCCCTGCACCTCGATGCAGCCGTCCTTCACCGTGCCGCCGCTGCCGCAGGCGGCCTTGAGTTGGCGGCCCAGGGCGTCGAGCGCGTCGGGGGCCAGGGGCAGGCCTTTGACGACCGTGACGCCCTTGCCTTTGCGGCCCTTGGTGTCCAGACTGACGCGCACCTTGCCGTCGCCCACGACGGCCGGGTTGCGCTTGCAGATGCAGGTGGCCATCGCGTGCCGGCAGTCGGGGCAGACGCGGCCGTGCTCGGTGCTGTAGACGAGGCGCGTGTTCATCGGGCGCTACCGGGTTTCAGGTGGCGGTCGAAGAAGGCCTGCACGCTGCGGTACAGGTGCAGGCGGGCTTGGCGGCCGGCGATGCCGTGGGCCTTGCCGGGGTAGATCAGGGTGTCGAAGACTTTGCCCTCTTGCTGCAGGGCCTCGATGAGGCGCAGCGAGTGCTCGAACAGCACGTTGTCGTCGGCCGTGCCGTGCACCAGCATCAGGGGCTGCTTCAGCAGCTTGGCGCGCGAGGGCAGGTGGGCCTGAGCGTAGGGCGCGGCCTTGCCCCCTTCCGGTAGGCCGAGGTAACGCTCGGTGTAGGCGGTGTCGTACAGGGTCCAGTCGGTGACGGGGGCCACGCCGACGGCGGCGGCGAAGGGGGTGTCGGCGTCCAGCAGCGCGCGGGCGGCCAGGAAGCCGCCGTAGCTCCAGCCGAAGAAGCCGATGCGCTGCGGGTCCACGCGGGGCTGCAGCTTGGGCAGGGCGCGCACGGCGGCAAACAGGTCGGCCACCTCCACCTGGCCGAAGGCGCGGTGGTGGGCGCGGGTGAAGGCGCGGTCGCGGTGGGCCATGCCGCGGGTGTCCACGGCCAGCACGCCGTAGCCGCGCTGCGTCCAGTGCGCGACCCAGGCGCTGTCGCGGCTCCAGGCCCAAGTGACGGTGGCGGCGCCGGGGCCGCCATAGGCCAGCACCAGCACGGGGTGGCGGCCCTTCACCGCGCCTTGGGGGGCGAAGTAGAAGGCGTTGAGCGGGGTGCGGCCGTCGGCAGCCGTCAGGTCCAGGGCCTGGGGGGCGCGCAGGGTTTGGCGCAGCAGGGGGTCGGAGGCATTGCCGGGCAAGGGCGTGGCGCCCTCGCCGCTCACCGGGCGCAGGCTCAAGCGCGGCGGCTCGCCGAAGGCCGAGCGCGTTTCCAGCAGCTGCGTGCAGCCCAGGTCGGCCTGGGCGTCGCGCCACTGGCGCGGGGCGCTACCCGGCAGGGGCTGCACGGTGGGCTGGATGGTGGGCTGAGCTTCGGCGGCGTTCAGCACGAACAAGTCACGCCCGCGGCCGCGGTCCAGCGCCGCGGCCAGCACCACGCGCTGGCCGTCGGTGCACACGGCGTGGGCCACGGGCTCGGGCAGGTTGGTGAGCGCCGTGCGCGCGCCGGTGACGCGGTCCACCAGCTGCAGCTGGCGGCGGCCGCTGGCTTCGGACGACCACAGCAGCGCCGGCCGGCCCGAACGCAGGACGCCGGGCAGCTCCATCAGGTCGCTGTGCGCCTCGACCCAGGCAGGGTCGGTGTCGGTCAGCAGCTCGCGCGGGCCGCTGGCGGTGAACTCGGTGAGCGTCAGTCGCGTTTGGTCGCGCGGCATCCACTGCAGCCAGGGCGTGCCGTCGCGGAACCAGCCGGCGCGCACCAGGTACTCGGCGTCTTTGGGCAGCGGCAGGGCTTGGCGCTGGCCGGTGGCGACGTCGATGCGCCAGGCCGTGACCTCGGCGTTGGCCTCGCCCGCCGCGGGATAGCGCTGCTCGGTGAGCGTGGTGCGGTCGGCAAAGATCTGCGCGCGGGTCTTGAGGCCCACGCGGGCCTCGTCGACGCGCAGCGCCAGCAGCTGCGTGCCGTCGGCCGACCACCAAAAGCCGCGCTGGCGGTCGAACTCTTCGGCGGCGATGAACTCGGGCAGGCCCCAGCTCACGGTGGGTGTCAGCGTGGCGCCGCCGTCTGGGGTCAGCGCGCGCGCCGGCTGGCCGCCGTCCAACGCTTGCACCCACAGGTGGCCGCCCATGGCGTAGGCCACGCGGCGGCCGTCGGCGCTGCAGCGCGGGTCTTGCTTGGGTTGGTCGGGGCTGTGGGTGAGGCGCTGGGCCACGGGGCCGGCGTCGGTCAGGCGGACTTGGTAGAGGTCGCCCGACAAGGGGAACAGCAGGCGGTCGTCGGCCTTGCCGCACCATTGGTACTGGGTGATGCCGCGCTCGCTGATGCGGCGGCGCTCCAGCGCCATCTTCTCGGCCTCGCTCAGCACCTGGGCCGCGCCCCCCAGCAAATCGGCCGCGGCGACGAGCCGGCGTGGCGCGCCTCCGGCGGTGGGTCGGGCCCAGAGCTCGAGCTGCTCGCTGTCGGCTTGCGAGGGCTGCAACAGGCTGACCCAGTGCCCGCCGGGCGAGATCTCGGCCTGGCGCGGCAGCCGGCCGGCCAGCGGCGGGTCGGCGGTGATGCGTTCGAGGGAGAGGGCTGGGGTTTGGGCCTGCAGGCCGGTGGCCATCGACAGGCACAGGGCAAGGAGCGTGATGCGGGTCATGCCGAGATTGTCTCGGTGGCCACGGCCAGCGCCGCCCATCCGGTCACGCCCAGGTTCGCAGGCCCACCACCCCGTAGCTCAGCAGGTAGGCCAGCAAGCCCAACAGCCATGCACTCGCCACGACGAGCGCCGCTCGGCCCCAGCGCCCGGCGCGCGTCGCGACGCGGCCACGCGTGCGCCAGAGCAGGAGCGGGGTCAGGGCCGACAAGCCGGCGAAGCCCAGGCCCCCCAGCCAGACCGAAGCCGAGGTCCAGGTCCAGCGGCCGAACTCGGCGTCGCCACCTCCCAGCACCGGCCCGGCGAGCAGCGTCGCCGCCAGCATCGAGGCGGCGCCTGCCATCGCAGCAGTGGGCGCAAAGAGCGCGCCGGCCCTTCCGCGCCAGCGCTGAACCGCCATCACCAGGCCACTGAGCAACAGCAGCGGCAGGAACAACAGGCCACCACCCCACAAGGTCAACAGCCCGATCACGCGCAGGCTGGACACCGGCTGGTAAGCGTTCGCCCCCACCTGCAGGCTGTCGCCCGCCAAGGGATCGTTCACCCGTGCAAGGGTCGGCAAGCCCGAGTCCGGGCTGACGAGCAGCTCACCGCCTTGGGCCAGAAAGCGCTGTTCGCCCCCCAGCAAGAAGCGCTGGCGAAGCCCACCCGGGATGGGCTCGAAGCGGCTGAGCTCCATCAAGTCTTCGGAGAAGCGGGTCAGCTCGCGCCGCGGCGTGATGTGCCGGTACCAGCCGTTCACGTTTTGCAGGGCCTGGGGCAGTGCCTGGGCAGGCGGCGCGGCTGCCGGGGGCACGCCCTTCAGCAGGTGCTGGTGCAAGCGCCGCGACAGGCGGAAGAAGGCGTCGAAGTCGTCGTTGCTTTGCAGCAGCACGTAGCCCACGCCCAAAGTGGGCTCGTAGACCAAGCGGCTGATGCCGCCCTCCAGCGCGCCATCGTGCCCGTGGAAGGTCCGGCTGCTGGTGCCAAAACCAGAGGTCTCGTTGCCCAGCCCCCAGCCCGCGCGCACACCCGCCGCCGCACCCAGGTTGGTGTGCGGTGTTTCCATGCGCTGCACCGAGGCCGCCGTCAACAAAGCGCCGTGCGCCGAGGCCCCGCGGCGCAGCAGCAACTGCAGCATGCGCGCCATGTCGGTGGCCGAACTGTTGAGTGCGCCCGACGGCCAATCGGCCATGTGCGCGTAGGGCAAGGGCACGCCGGGGCGGTCGGCGGCGTGAAGGTTGGCGCCGTGCCGTTGCATCCGCTCGTCGTCGAAGAAGCCGCTGTGAGTCATGCCCAAGGGGTCGAACACCGCTTGCTGCACGTAGCGCTCGTAGGGCATGCCGCTCACCCGGGCCACGACGTGCGCGGCCGCCAGCGCACCCAGGTTGCTGTAGGCCGTTCGGGTGCCGGGCACCCAGCGCGATTGACGCGTGGCTGGGCGCCGGGCGAGGGCCTCGCTCAGGCCCATGCCCTTCGGCGCGTTGAACGCCACCTCGGAAGGGTGGGCGTCCTCCCAACCGCTGGTGTGTTCCAGCAAGTGCACCAGCCGCACAGGGTGCCTGGCCTCCCACGGGTTGTCGAAGGCGATGTCGGGCGCCAGCTGACGCAGCGGTGTGTTGAGGTCGAGTCGGCCCTGCTCGACGAGCGTCATCACCGCGACCGACAGCACCAGCTTGGACACCGACCCCACCCGGAACATCGTGTCTGCGTTGGCGGCTTGTGGGGGCTGCTGCCGGGCTTGCCCCAAGCCGGCGACCCACACCATGCCCCGGTCGTCCACCACCGCCACGCCCAAGGCCGGCACGCTGGTTTCGCGGCGAATCGACTCCAGGTCCGCCTTCAGGGCCGCAAGGTCGGCGTGACGTGACGCGGACGCCTCCGCTGGCAAGGCCAGCGCGGGCTGGGGGACGGTGGGCGCGGCGTGCAGGCCGCACACGAAGCCTCCCGCCAAAGTCAGGCACAGCCCAGCAAGCCAACGGGTCATCGGCGGTCTTCCCAGTTACTGCCCCGGCCCTAGCCGCAGCGCGTCAGGGCCGCAGGCGACCCGGGCCGGCGGATTGGGCCGGTGGCGAGGCTGGCACTCTAGGGGTGCGCCGTGGAGCGCCAGCCGCGCGTTTGCCCGGGGGCGGCGTCAGCGACTGAGAGGCTCAGATGCGCGCGGCCAGTTGGGCGGCGATGCCCGTGTAGTGCCCCGGCGTCAGCGCCAGCAGGCGCTGCTTCTCGGCCTCGGGCAGGGCCAGGCTCTGGATGAAGTCTTGCATCAGCTGCTGGGTGATGACCTTGCCGCGGGTGAAGGCCTTGAGCTGCTCGTAGGGCTCGGGCAGGCCGAAGCGGCGCATCACGGTTTGCACCGGCTCGGCCAGCACTTCCCAGGCGGCGTCCAGGTCGGCCGCCAGGTTGGCCGGGTGAGCCTCCAGCTTGCCCAGGCCCTTGGCCAGGCTGTCGTAGCCCAGCAGGGTGTAGCCCAGGGCCACGCCCATGTTGCGCAGCACGGTCGAATCGGTCAGGTCGCGCTGCCAGCGGCTGATGGGCAGCTTCTGGGCCAGGTGTGTGAGCACCGCGTTGGCCAGGCCGAAGTTGCCTTCGGCGTTCTCGAAGTCGATGGGGTTGACCTTGTGCGGCATGGTCGACGAACCGACCTCGCCCTCTTTGGTCTTTTGCTTGAAGTAGCCGACGCTGATGTAGCCCCAGATGTCGCGGCTCAGGTCGATCAGGATGGTGTTGACGCGGGTGAAGGCGTCGAACAGCTCGGCCATGTAGTCGTGCGGCTCGATCTGGATGGTGTACGGGTTGAAGTTCAGGCCCAGGCGCTGCTCGATCACGCCGCGGCTGAAAGCCTCCCAGTCCACGTCCGGGTAGGCGCTCAAGTGGGCGTTGTAGTTGCCCACGGCGCCGTTCATCTTGGCCAGCAGGGCCACACCCGCGATGCGCTCGCGGCCGCGCTGCAGGCGGGCCACGACGTTGGCGATCTCCTTGCCCACGGTGGTGGGGCTGGCGGTCTGGCCGTGGGTGCGGCTCAGCATGGGCAGGCCGGCCAGCTGGTGGGCCATGGCGGTCAACACGGCCACGATGCCATCGAGCGAGGGCAACATCACGTCCTGGCGCGCGGCCTTGAGCATCAGGCCGTGGCTGGTGTTGTTGATGTCCTCGCTGGTGCAGGCGAAGTGCACGAACTCGCCCTTGGCCGTCAGCTCGGGGAAGGGGCTGGCGGCGAACTGCTGCTTGATCCAGTACTCCACGGCCTTGACGTCGTGGTTGGTGGTGCGCTCGATGTCCTTGATGGCCTGGGCGTCGGCCGGCGCGAAGGCGGCCACGCGCTGCTGCAGCCAGTCGCGGGCGGCGGCGCTCAGGGGCGGGAACTCGGGCAGGCCGGCGTCGCTCAGGGCGATGAACCACGCCACCTCGACCTGCACGCGGCGGTGCACCAGGCCGAACTCCGACAGCAAGCCTCGCAAGGCTCCCATGCGGCTGGCGTAGCGCCCGTCCAGAGGGCTGAGGGCGGTGAGGGCAGAAAGTTCCATGGCGGCGGCCAGCGATGAGGACAAACCCGGTATTTTACGGAGCCCGCTGCCGCGCACCCTCTTCGAAAAAGCGCACGCGCTCGCTGTCCGCCGGGTGGGTGGACAGGCCGAACCAGGGGTCGTCGCCGTCCCGCTTGGGCGCCGCTTTTTTGAGCGCAGCGAAGAAACGCACCATGGCGCGCGGGTCCAGCCCAGCGGCGTGCATGAGCTCCAAGCCCAGCGCGTCGGCCTCGCGCTCGTGATCGCGCGAGTACTGCGCGTGCATCAAGGCCGTGGGGGCGCCGGCCAGCAGCGTGGAGTAGTCGCCGATCCACCAGGCCATGAGCGCGCCGGCGGCGGCGCTTTCTGTCAGCATGCGCAGGCCGTGCCGGCCGCGCACGTGACCGATTTCGTGGGCGATGACGCCCAGCAAGGCTTCGTCGACCGGGCCTTGTCCCGAATCGAGCAACGCCACCAGGGCGTCGGTCACCACGATTTGGCCGCCCGGCAGGGCGAACGCATTGGGGCCGAGCCAGTCTGGGGCGCGCAGGACCTGCACCCGAACCGGGGGCAGGTTCCAGTCGGCTGGCACCGAGGCCAGCAGGCGATGCACGGCGGCGTCGATGCGTTGGCGTTGGGCCTCGGGCACTTGGCTGTCTTTCAGCCAGCCTTGGTCGCGCATTTCCGTCATCACCGACTCGCCCAGCCGGGCCTCCCAACTGGCGGGCATCCAGTCGGCCACCCGCTGAGCCCCCCAAGGGATGCCCCAGGTCCACGCGCTGGTCATCACCACCAACAGCAAGCCCAGCGCCGCCAGCGAGGCTCGCCAGCTCAGGGCCCAGCGAACGGCCAGGGAGGGGCTCAAGCCCAGTTGGGTGGACCACTCGTCCCAGGCGGCGGCGTCGGGCAGGCTGAGCACGCTGCCATCGGGCAGCAGCACTTGGCGCTGCCCGTGGCGGGTGCGCTCGGGCCACTGCACCTCGCGCCCGACGTAGCGACGCGTGGCGCCGCTGGCCCGGTGGTGCAGCAGCAATTCGCTGCCGGTCCATTGCAGTTCGACGTCTTGCGCCTGCGGGCTGCGCCCGTCGAACCAGGTGGCGCTGAGCAGGGGCGTGGCGGCGTGCATCACAGACCGACGTCGATGCCGAAAAAGTCGCCCGACATCTCGCCGGCCGCGCCGGGGCCGGCCGCTGCCGCCCGGACGCCCCAGTCGTCCATACGGCCGATGAGTTCGATGCGCATGGCTTCCAGCCGCAAGCGGTGCACGGCCACCACGGCGAACGGCCGATACAGCCCCAGCGTGAACACCGTGAGCACCAGGTTCAGCAGGAGGCGCCGCGTCAGGGCCAAGGCGGAGAGGTCGCTTTCAAAGCACAGCTGCTGGCTGCGCGTGCAGTCCCAGGTGAGGTTTTGCAGCCGGGCAGAAAAGTAGCCCTGGACGGTGAACAACAGGGCCAAGTAGCCGAGGAATACCAGGGCCATGACCACCCCGCCCACGACCATCGCGCCCGCCTTGCCACCAGGCACAAAACTGCCCAGAGCACCACCGATCACGGCGGCCAGCATGACCAAAACCACGATGGCCACCAAGCCGCCCAGCAAGATGGCGAAGGCGATGCCGCCGATGGCGTAAACCGGCCCGGGGTTCAGCAACATGCGCGCCACTTGACCCGCGTAGCGGTAACCGTTGTGCTGGTAGCGCTTGATTTGCGTCAGGCTCCACGGGAGCATGGCCATCAACACCAGCATGGCCCCGCCGTTCCAGGCGGCCACTTTCAGCATGGCGTCCGACATGGCTTTGGTGTCTTCGGGGTCCACCCCTTGCAGCGCGATCGCATTGGCCACCAGGATGAGCAGCGTGGGCACGGCCAGCGGCAGCATGGCGCGGTAGGCGCCTTTCAGGTCGCCCTCAAAGGCGAACCGCAGGCCCCGCCAACTGGTGTTGCTCAGCCGAAAGCGCAGCGACGAGCGCCACAGGGCCGGCCACAGCAGCGCGAGCAGGCCAAACACGGCCACCGACAACCAAGACGACAAGTGCCCCGACAGCGAGTAGCCGCCGAACAGCAGCAGCATCAGCACGTAGCCACGCAGCATCTTCCAGGGGTCGCCATGGAAGGCCAGGGGGTGGCCGTCGATCACGGTGTTGGCGTAGAAGTAGCGCAGGCGCCGTGCTTTGGCGAAGGGCATGTAGAAGCCCAGCGTGAGCACGATCAACAGCAGGTTGACGATCCAGATGCGGAAGTACTCGCTCCCGCTGGCGGTGAATTGCAAGGGCAGCAGGCGGCTGACCGGCTCGTGGGCGACGGGGACGGCCAGGGTCGGACCGTGGTCGGCCGGCGGCAAGCTCCCGGCATCGGCGGTGGGCAAGGGGGTGTCGGACATCGGGTGCTGGGTTTGGGCTGGGCGAGGCCAAAGCGGCGCATTCTCGGGACCGAAGCCGCTTTCCGTTCCGGGCGAAACCCCTTGTTCGTGGTGGGGTGGACTCTCCAATTCGACGAAACCCTGCTGCATAGAATCAATCGAACCGCCCCCTCGAGGGCAGCAAGGGATCGCACCAGATGTCCGCGATGAAGCTCATCGGCTCCACCACCAGCCCTTTCGTGCGCAAGCTGCGCATCGTGCTGGCTGAAAAAAAACTTGACTACCAATTGGTCCTGGAAGACGTCTGGGGCGGCGACGACATCCTCAAGATCAACCCTCTGGGCAAGGTGCCCTGTTTGGTGATGGAGGGGCAAGACTCCATCACGGGTGCGATGTTCGACTCGCGCGTGATCGCCGAGTACTTGGACACGCTGTCGCCCGTGGGTCGCCTGATTCCCGAAAAAGGCCGCGAGCGCGCCGAAGTGCGCACCTGGGAAGCGCTGGCCGACGGCATCCTCGATGCCGCCATCCTGGTGCGGCTTGAGCGCAGTTGGTCAGGGCGTGCGCAAGAGCAGCGCAGCGAAGCCTGGGTCCAGCGTCAAATGGGCAAGGTCCATGCGGGCTTGGATGCCATGGCGCGCGGGCTGGGCGACAAGCCCTGGTGCTCGGGCAACCACTTCACCCTGGCCGACGTGGCCGTGGGCTGTTGCCTGGGTTGGCTCAGCTTCCGTTTCATGGAGCTGACTTGGGCGGCCGAGCACCCCAACTTGGCGAGGCATCTGGACAAGCTGATGACTCGGCCCAGCTTCGCGGAGACGGTTCCGATCGCTTGACGGCTGACGGTGCCCCGTGCGCTCGGAGTCTGCGCGGCAGAAGCCCGCGCCATGACCAGAGCCATCCCTCGGGGCCGTCCCTAAAATCGGCACCCCTTCCTTCACCAGGGTGTTCACCATGGGCATCAAGCAGGTTTTGTCGCCGGTCGGCCGGTTCATCGTGCGTGCTTGGGGCTGGCTCGACATCAGCCGGCGCTTCGTCTTCAACCTGCTCTGGCTGATCATTTTGGTCGCCATCGTCAGCGCGGTCTTCAGCCGCGGCGACAAGCTGCGCGACAAGACCACCCTGGTGCTGGACTTCGAGGGCCGTCTGGTGGAGCAGCGCAGCGGCACGCCTTCTGAGCGCCTGAGTGCTGAGCTGCAAGGCGGCAGCACCGCGCAGACGACCCTGCGCGACGTGCTCAAGGCCTTGGATGCTGCCGCGACCGACCCCCACGTCACCCAAGTGCTGCTGGACTTTTCGAAGTTTGGCGGCGGTGGGCAAGCCAGCTTGCGTGAGGTGGCCAGCGCGCTGGAGCGGTTCAAGAAAAGCGGCAAGAAGGTGATGGCTTACGCCGATGCCTACGACCAGCGCAGCTACCAACTGGCGGCGCAGGCCGACGAGGTGTTCATGCACCCCATGGGCATGGTCATGCTGGAGGGTTTTGGCCGGTACCGCAACTACTACAAAGACCTGTTCGAGCGCGTGGGCGTGGAAGCCAATGTGGTGCGGGCCGGCAAGTACAAGAACTTTGGTGAACCCTATTTCGCCAACGGCCCGTCGCCTGCGACCATCGAAAGCGAAAGCCTGCTGTACGGCGACCTTTGGGCCCGCTACATGGCCGGCGTGGAAGCCGCGCGCAAGCTGCAGGCGGGCAGCATCACGGCCTACATCGACACCTTGCCCCAGCGCATGACCGAGCTGAAGGGCGACACGGGCCAACTGGCGCTGCAGGCCAAGCTGGTGGATGGCCTGAAAGAGCGCGACGAAATTCGGGCTTTGTTGATCGAGCGCGGCAGCAAGGACGCCGACGGCAAGAGCTACCGCAAGATCGACTTGGCCGCTTATGTGGCCCAGCTCAAACCCGAGATGCCGGCTCCCAAGCAGGTGGCCATCGTGGTGGCCGAGGGGAACATCGTCGACGGCACTGCCAATCCGGGCACGATCGGTGGCGACAGCACCGCGGCGCTGGTGCGTCAAGCCCGTGAAGACGAGAAGGTGGTGGCCGTGGTGTTGCGCGTGAACTCGCCCGGTGGCAGCGCCTTTGCCAGCGAGATCATCCGCCGCGAACTGGAGCTGACGCGCAAGGCCGGCAAGCCGGTCGTGGTGTCGATGGGCGATGTGGCGGCCTCGGGGGGCTACTGGGTGAGCATGAGCGCCGATGAAGTGATCGCCGACGCCTCCACCATCACCGGCTCGATCGGCGTCTTCGGCATGCTGCCCAACGCCAGCAAGGCCATGGACAAGATTTCGCTGCGCACCGGTGGCTACGGCACCACGTGGCTGGTGGGCGCGGGCGACCCCCGGCTGCCGCTGGACCCGCGGGTGAAGCAGGCGGTGCAGGCCGGTGTGGACCGCATCTACATCGACTTCACCACCCGCGCGGCCGAAGCCCGCAAGACCACGCAGGAGGCCATCGACGCGGTGGCGCAAGGTCGTGTGTGGACGGGCCAGCAGGCGCTGGAGCGCAAACTGATCGATCGCGTGGGCAGCTTGGGTGACGCCATCGCCAGCGCGGCGCAAAAGGCCAAGCTCGAGGGCACGCCTTCGGTTCGCTACGTTGAAAAGGAACGCGGCCGTGCGGAGAAGCTGATCGCCGGGTTGTTCGACAGCCATGCCCCGGCTGTGGGCACTTGGTTGCGCACCCGCCTGGGCCTGCCCAGCTTGCCCGCTCCGCTGACTGAAGCGCAACGCGAGCTCGGTTGGCTGATGGACGCCAGTGCCCAGGGGCCGCTGCCGGTGAGCACGCACGTGCACTGCCTCTGCACGTCGCCTTGATGGGGTCGGTCGGTCGCGTCGAGCCCCAGCGGCTGGACTTCAGCACGCCGCTGCCCCTGCGGCGAGGCGGCGTGCTGCCGGCCTATCACCAGCTGGTGGAGACCTACGGCACGCTGAACGCCGCCAAGAGCAACGCGGTGCTGGTGTGCCACGCGCTCAACGCCAGCCACCATGTGGCGGGGCACTACGAGGACCCGCGCAGCACCGGCTGGTGGGACAACCTCATCGGCCCCGGCAAGCCGTTGGACACCGACCGCTTCTTCGTCATCGGCGTCAACAACCTGGGGTCCTGCTTCGGGTCCACCGGCCCGATGCACGACAACCCCGCCACGGGCAAGCCCTGGGGCGGCGACTTCCCCACGGTGACGGTGCAAGACTGGGTCGACGCGCAGGCCCGCGTGGTCGACCACTTCGGCATCGACCGCCTGGCCGCCGTGCTGGGCGGGTCCTTGGGCGGCATGCAGGCGCTGGACTGGAGCCTGCGCCGGCCCGAGCGTCTGGCGCACTGCCTGGCCATCGCCACCGCGCCCAACCTGTCGGCGCAGAACCTGGCCTTCAACGAGGTGGCGCGCCGCGCCATCGTCAGCGACCCCGACTTCCATGGCGGCCACTTCTACCAACACGGCGTGGTGCCCAAGGCGGGCTTGCGCGTGGCGCGCATGCTGGGCCACATCACCTACCTCAGCGACGACGTGATGGACGCCAAGTTCGGCCGCGAGCGCCGCCGCGACCTCGAGGCCGGCGTCGACGAGTTCCAGATCGAGAGCTACCTGCGCCACCAGGGCGACAAGTTCGCCGGCTACTTCGACGCCAACAGCTACCTGCTGATCCAGTACGCCCTCGATGACTTCGACCCCGCGGCCGAGTTCGGGGGCAGCTTGAGCGCCGCCTTCGCCCGCGCCAAGGCCAAGTTCTGCGTGGCCAGCTTCACCACCGACTGGCGCTTCTCGCCGGCGCGTTCGCGCGAGATCGTGCAGGCCTTGCTCGACAACAACCTCGACGTCAGCTACGCCGAGATCGACGCCCCCCACGGGCACGACGCCTTTCTGATGGACGACCCGCGCTACCACGGGCTGCTGCGCCACCGCTTTGCGCAGATCGCGCGGGAGGTGGGCGCATGAACCCGGTCATTGCCGATTTGGTGCCCGCCGGCAGCCGCGTGCTCGACCTGGGTTGCGGCAGCGGCGAGTTGCTGGCGCACCTGCAAAACGTGAAGGGCTGCAGCGGTTATGGCATCGAGTTGGACGACGCCAAGCTCCTGGGGTGTGCCGAGCGCAGCGTCAACGTGCTGCAGCTCGACCTGGAGCAGGGCCTGTCGATGTTCAAGGACCAGAGCTTCGACGTCGTGCTGCAACTGCAGACCCTGCAGCAGGTGCGCCACGCGGCCGAGATGCTGAAGGAAACCGTGCGCGTGGGCCGGCGCGGCATCGTCAGCTTCCCCAACTTCGCGCACTGGCCCAACCGCCTGCAGGTGATGGCTGGGCGCATGCCGGTGACGCGCACCTTGCCCTACGAGTGGCACGACACGCCCAACATCCGCGTGGGCACGCACGCCGACTTCGCGCTGCTGTGCGAGCGCTTGGGTCTGCGCGTGCTGCAGAGCTTCGGCCTGCGCGGTGACGAGCGCATCGACACGGCGCCCAACTGGCGCGCACCGGTGGCGGTGTTCGTCATCGAACGGGCGTGAACGCCCCGCCGGCGGCGCGCGGCATGCGCCCGCCGGTAGCGCGATGCGCGACTTCGCCCCCTCGCGCTGGCGCGCGCCGCGCCGTTTGACCACCATGCAAGCGCGGCATGTGCCGTGACTTCGCAGGTGGTTCATGAACCGACCCTCGCCCCATTCCTTCCGTTCCTCACTCGCCCTGCTGGCCCTGGGCGTGAGCGCCGGCCTCACCGGCTGCATGGTGGTGCCCTTGGACCCGCAGCCCTACCGCACGGCCAGCGCCGCCCCCGCGCCGGTGCTGGTGCCCGCGGCCCCTAGGAGTCTGCGCGGCAGAAGCCCAGGCCGGCGTGGCCCCTGGTCCGGCGCAGGCTA
>NZ_JAPZSY010000116.1 GCF_027532025.1 Inhella sp.
ATGCGCTCGGCCGCTTGGTTCAGGGCCTCGCGCGGGGCTTGGCGGCCGCTGGAGATGGCCTCCAAGGCGGCGTTCATGGCCACGAAGAAGCGGCCCAGGTCGGCCGCCTGCGGCAGCAGGCGGCCGTTGCGTGCGTTGGCCAGGGTGGCGGCGATGGCCGGGTCGCGCGACAGCTCGGCCGCGAAGCCGCGGTGCGCGGGCACGCCCAAGGGCACGTCGGCGTTGATGGTTTTCAGGCCCTCGGGCTGCATCAGGTGGTGCTCGAGGAACTCGCGGGCGATGTCCTTCAAAGGGCTCACCGCCGACACCATGCAGCCCAGCACGCCCACGAAGGGCTTCGAGGGCTTGCCGGGGATCACGGCCGGGATCGCGGCCACGCCGAAGTCGATGCCGACGCGGCGCGCGTTGTCCCAGGACCAAGGCCCCGAAATCACCATGGCCACCTGGCCGCGCGCGAACTGCGCCTCCATCTCCGAGTAGCGCGCGTTGCTGGGCATGTGCCCGTCGCGCACCCAGCGCGCGATGAGCTCGCCCGCTTGCACGGCGCCGGGGTGGTTGACGCCCGGGCGGCGCGTGGCCGCGGGCGCCCCGGCGGGCGCGTCGAACACGGTGGCGCCGGCCCCGGCCATCAAGGGCCAGGTGTAGTACGAGGAGTTGTAGTCCCACAGCAGCGCGCGCACGCGCCCGCCGTGCTGCCGCTGCAGCTGGCGGTCCAGCGCCAGCACGCCGTCGAAGGTGCTGGGCGGCTCGCGCACCAGGGCCTTGTTGTAGATCAGGCCCGCGGCCTCGATGGCCAGCGGGTAGCCCCACAACCGGCCGTCGAAGCGGAAGGCTTGCAGCGCCACGGGCTCCAGGCTGTCCACCGTGGCCCGGCTCAAGGCCACGGGCGACAGCAGCCCCGCGCGGGCCCAGGCGCCCGCAGTGTTGTGGGCCAGGCAGATGACGTCGGGCCCGCGGCCGGCGGCCGCCATTTGCTGGAACTTCTCGGGCGCACCCTCGGGGCGCTCCACCCGCACCGGCACGCCCGAGGCCGCGGCAAAACGGTCGCCCACGCGCTGGAAGCCCTCGTAGCCCTTGTCGGCCGCCACCCACACCACCAGGCGCAGGCCTTCGGCCGAGGCCGTGCCCATCCACAGGCACAGCGCCCACAGGCCGAGGCTGCGCGCCAAGCGATTCATGGTGCGATGGACAACAGCAGCGCGCCGCCCGGGGGCAGGTGCAGCTCGGCGCCTTCGCAGCGCGCACCGTTCAGCGCCAGGCCATTGCCGTGCAGAACGGGCGCGGCATCCAGCCGGTGCTGCAAGGCCTCGGCCCCCAGGTTGAAGGCACACAGCACGGCCTCGCCTTGCCATTCGCGGCGCAGCACCAACAGCGGCCCGTCGGCCACCAGCGCCGTCAGCGTGCCCAGGCGCAAGGCCGGGTGGCGGCGCCGCAGGGCGATCAGGGCGCGCGTGGTGTTCAGCATCGAGCCCGGGTCGGCCTCTTGGCGGTCCACCGCCAGCGGCGCGTGGGCCGGGTCGGCCGGCAGCCAGGGCGCGACGGGGCTGAAGCCGGCGTGCGGCGCCTCGGCCACCCAGGGCATGGGCGTGCGGCAGCCGTCTCGGCCTTCGCTCAGGGGCCAGTTGGCGATGCCGTAGGGGTCTTGCAGTTGCTCGAAGGCGAGCCGGCTTTGCGGCAGGCCAAGCTCCTCGCCTTGGTAGACGAACAGGGTGCCGCGCAAGGCCATCAGCAAGGCCATCCAGGTGCTGGGCGGCAAGGCGGCCTGGGCCGCTTCGCTCGGGGCCCCCGCGCTGAGCGCGAACGAGCCGCCGGCGCCGGCGCCCCAGCGGCTGGCCACGCGCACCGCGTCGTGGTTCGAAAACGCCCAGGCCGGCCAGCCGCTGTGATCGGCCCAGGGGGCCAGGCGGTCCATCACCGCGGCGGCGTCGGGCCGCGGGCCCAGGAAGGCGAAGGAGTAAGCCGTGTGCAGGCGCTGCGTGCCCTCGGTGTAGGCCTGCATGGCGCGCACCGGCTCGGGCCCGCCGAGCTCGCCCACACTGAATCTGTCTGCCCCTCGTCGGACGGGTACGTCCACCGATCCCCCGTGGGGATGCGGGCCGGCTTGGGAGCGGCCCGGCGCTCGGCCCGCTGCGTCGGGGTACGCGTCCAGCAGCGCGCGCAGCCGCTGCATGAAGGCCAGGCTCTCGGGCTGGTCGGCGTTGAACTGGTGGCGCTGCATCAGCACCGGGCTGTCGCCGCGCTCGCCTGGCGGCAGCGGCGGGTTGTCGCGCAGCAAGGAGTCGTGGGCGTAGAGGTTGGCGGTGTCGAGCCGGAAGCCGTCCACGCCGCGGTCCAGCCAAAAACGGCCCACGTCCAGCACGGCGTCTTGCACGGCCGGGCAGTGGAAGTTCAGGTCCGGCATCTGCGGCAAGAAGTTGTGCAGGTGGTACTGCTGGCGGCGCGGCTCCCAGCGCCAGGCCGGGCCGCCCATCCAGCTCTGCCAGTTGTTGGGCGGGCTGCCATCGGCTTTGGCGTCGGCCCACACGTACCAGTCGGCCTTGGGGTTGTCGCGGCTGCGGCGGCTTTCCACGAACCACGGGTGCTCGGCCGCCGTGTGGCTCCACACCTGGTCGATCACCACCTTCAGCCCCAGCGCGTGCGCGCGCGCCACGAGCGCGTCGAAGTCGGCCAGCGTGCCGAAGCGCGGGTCGACCCCGCGGTAGTCGCTCACGTCGTAGCCGAAGTCGCGCATCGGGCTGGGGAAGAAGGGGCTGATCCACAGCCCGTCCACGCCCAGCGCGGCGATGTGCTCCAGGCGCGCGGTGATGCCGGGCAGGTCGCCCACGCCGTCGCCGTTGCTGTCGGCGTAAGAGCGGGGGTAGACCTGGTACAGCACCGCGCCCCGCCACCACGGGTGGGCCAGGGGGGCGGGGGCGACGTTGGTGGCAGGGTGGGCGGGCAGCGTCATGGCGGCGTCAGTGTGCGCAAACGCCCCCGCGCCAACTGCCTGCAAGGCCACCGATACTGACACTCATTCAACACTCAAGCCGGATCAAGCCTGCCATGAAGGTCAGTTGGGAGTCATCCGTCGCCGGCCCGCAGCACAGCGTGCGCTTGCTGCGCCTGCAGCTCGCCGCCTTTGCCGCGCCGCTGCACGCGCACGACGCGCTGGAGCTGACCTGGATCGAACGCGGCGCGGGCCTGCGCTTCGTGGGCGGGGACGTGGCGCCCTTTGACGACGGCGACCTGGTGCTGCTGGCCCCGGGCCTGCCGCACACCTGGCACACCCGCGGCGAGCCCCCCGAGGGCGTGCGCGCCACCGTGCTGCAGCTGGACCTGACGGCCGCCGCCGCCCTGCTGCCCGAGTGGCGCCAGCAGGCCCTGCCCCTGCTGCAGCGCGCCGGCCAGGGCCTGCGCCTGCATGGGGCCCTGCACGCGCGCACCAGCGCCGCGCTGGCCGCCCTGCCCCACGCCCCCGGCCTGGCCTTGCTGGGCGGCGCGCTGGCGCTGCTGGGCATGCTGGCCGATGCCCCGGACGACGCGCTGGCCCCCATCGACCGCAGCGCCCCCCGCGTGGCGCGCCCCAAGGCCACCGTGCAGCGCCGGCTGGACGGCCTGCTGGCCTGGGTGCAGGCCAACCTCGGCGCGCCCTTGAGCGCGCAGGAGGCCGCGGCCCACCTGCACGTCACCCCCGGCGCCTTCGCGCGCAGCTTCCAGCGCCTGGTGGGCAAGCCCTTCAGCGCCTACGTGAACGACCTGCGCGTGGGCGAAGCTTGCCTGCTGCTGCGCCAGTCCGACCGCCCCGTGGCCGAGGTGGCCCAGCGCTGCGGCTTTGCCACCCTGTCGCACTTCAACGCCGAATTCCGGCGGCGCACCGGCACCACGCCCCGGGCATACCGGCGGGGGTGATGCCAGGCCGCGGGCGGTGCAGCCCGGGGCTCACCCCGAAACCTTGCTCCGCCCCGCTTTGACTTCGGCCCGCTGGCTCTTGCCTTGCAAGCGGCGTTGCTGGGAGCCCCAGGTCGGCTTCGTGGGCTTTCTGGCCCTGGGGATGTGCTCCGCCCGCTCGATCAACGCGACCAAGCGACCCAAAGCCTCGGCCTTGTTCATCGCCTGGCTGCGCGCGCCCTGCGCCTTGATGACGACCTCACCGTCCTGCGTGATTCGGCTGTCGGGCAGGGCCAGCAGCCTGGCCTTCACCGCCTCGGGCAATCGCGAGGCGACCACCTTGAACCGCAGTTGCACGGCGGTCGACACCTTGTTCACGTTCTGCCCACCGGGCCCCTGGGACCGGATGGCGCTGAATTCGAGTTCGTCGTCGTGCAGGGCGTAACGCATCGGCTTGTTGAAGGGGTTCGGTCTGCCGTTTAAAAATTTCAGTGATATTTGGGCTTTTTGTTATTTCAATTAGGCATAATTGCAGAGATCGGATGCCGGCACCCAGCCGCCTGCCGCTCGCGGCAGCCCTGAGCCTACAGGGCCCGAACCTCGCGACGCTCGTCGCCTTTTGGCCTGCCGAGCTGCAGCCAACCGAGCCAACCTGCTCACGCCGGACGCCCCCAACGCCGGCCCCTTCGACTGATCAAGATTTCCAACACCACCATCACCATGGGCCAGTACGTCGTTTCGCCCACGACACACCCGACCGGTTGCGGTCGTTTCCGCGCGTCCTTTGCCGTGCAACGCGCTCGGGGCAATGGCAGCTACTGCCGAGTGTTCCGGTTCGACCAGACCTTCGCCTCGCGCGATGCCGCACGACTGTTCGCCGTGAGCCAGGCTTGGTTGCAAACCTGCACGCCATCGCCTCCGGCCTGTTGAGAACCCCGCAGCCGCCCAGCGGCCCAGCGGCCCAGCGGTCCACCGCCTCCCCCCCTGCACCACCACCCTGGCGTGACCGAACCGGTCGGTCCGATTGCATCGCGACGATGCGCCACCCCTCCCAACAGGACTCCCTCATGAGCACCAAGATCTACGTCGGCAACTTGCCCTATTCCGTGACCGACACCACCCTCAAAAGCAACTTCGCCGCCTACGGCAGCGTCTCGTCCGCCAAGGTCATGATGGACCGCGACACGGGGCAATCCAAAGGTTTCGGCTTCGTGGAAATGAGCTCGGCCGAAGGCGCCCAGGCCGCCATCGATGCCTTGAACGGGATGTCGGTGGAGGGCCGCGCCATCGTTGTGAACCTGGCCCGCCCCCGCGAAGAACGCGGCGGCAGCAGCCACAGCCCGTCTGGCTACCGAGCCAGCCACCGTCCCGACGTGGGCTATGGCAACGGCGGGTTCGGCGGCGGCCGCTACTGAGCCCGACTCCAGTCCCCCCCAACAAGCCGGCTCCCTCAAGCCGGCTTTTTTGCGTCCCGACGGCGAGGTCGCCCCTGCAGTCTTCGGTTCAGGCCGGCAGCGGGAAGCGGTGACTGGGCCCGGCCCTCAACCACGCTTCCACCCGATTGCCGACCGCCTTGCTGCTCAGCAAATCCAGGTGCCCCACACCCTTCGCCACCCACTGCCGCTCGGGGGCAAAGGGCAAGCGTCGCGCGGGGTCGCGGTGTTGGCCCAGGGCGCTGGACAAGCGCACCAAACCGTCGCCCAGCAACTGGGGCTGCAGCCCCTCGGGGCCGGGGCCCAAAGTGCCGGCCACGGCCCAACAGCGCACGCCTGGGGGCAAGCCGACATCGGCACCCAGGCCGTGCCGCAGGTCGGTGATGCCAGCGCTGCGCACCCGGCCCAAGCGGGCCAGGGGCGCGGCGTAGGGGGCAGCGTCCAGCAGCAGGTCCACGCCATGGCCGGCCTTCTCCAGCGGAGCGCCGAAATGCGGGGTGCCCAGACAAACCAAGTCGCTGACCCGGCGCGTCCACGCCACGCGCCCGGCTTGGTGGAAGGCGCTGCGCGCCACCAAGCCGCCCATGCTGTGGGCCAGCAGCACCACACGGGGTTGGCGGTGTGGCCACACGCGCAGCAGCTTGGCCATCAGTTCGGCGAACTGACGGCCGTTCTCGGCCACCGGCAGGCCGGTGTTGTAGCGAAGGTAGACGGGCGTGAGGCCCAAAGCATCAGCCAGCTGGGTGCCGTGGTCGTGGCCCTTGCGGCGCCACTGGCGGTCGTTCATGCACAGGCCGTGCAGCAGCACGAGCATGCCGCTGCTCGGCGCGGGGAAACGCGCCGCCAGCGCGGCACGGGTGAGGACGAGGGGCTCACCCGCGCTGCACAACTGCATGGGCTGGGCCAGGGGGTTGTGGGTGGCGGCCAGATGGTCGCCCAGCACGCCGTTGAGGGCAGCCCTCACGGCCTCATGACTGGGGTGGCGTGGCCCTTGGGCCACGGCCTCGGGCAGCAGACCCAACAGGGCTTCGACGCTGCCCCCGGCCAGGCGAGTGACCCCGTGGACGCTGCGGTAAACGAGGCCGGTGATGCCCCGGGTGCGGCCGTGTTCGGGGCCCGGCAGAAGGGGCGGGCGCTGGATGCGAGCGTGCATGGCTTCGACGAGTCGGACCAGGCCGAGCGTGCCCTGGGTGGCCAGCCGGGCGACGCCCTGCAGGGTGTCGCGGTGAGGAAGGGGGGGCATCGGAGGTCCTGGCCCCGCCGAAGGGCGTGGGATGGGCCCGACGATACGCCCTCAACGCGGCCGCTCGGTGTCGGGCATTCCCAGCACCCGCCGGTAAAAGCGCCCATTGCCTTCGCCCAGGGCCGTGAGCAGGGCCCGGGCGTCATGGCCCACGTTCGAAACTTCGGCGTAGTCGTGCGCGATGTGGAGCCCGTTCAAGCGCTCGTGGAACTGGCGGTTCAAGGCCCATGTCTCGTCGAGCTCGCCAACGACCTGCCGAATGACGGTCCGGCGCTCGCGCAAGGCAGGCGCTGCCGCCGGCGCAAGCGAGCCAGGAGCGATCGCGCTGCAGTAGGCCAGGTCGTCGCTGCACACATCGCGCAGGAGTTGCTCGCGCAGCCGAGGGTTGCGCTCGGTTCGGGGCCCTCGCAGCGCGGGATCAAAGGGCCCACCGGCCAGGATAGAGATGCCGGCAAAGCGGTCCGGGTGCTTGAATCCCATGCGGGCGGCGCCGTAACCGCCCATGCTGAAGCCTTCCAGGATGCGCCCCTCACGCTGGGCCAAGGTGCGGAAGGTGCGATCCACATCGGGGATGACTTCCGCGATGAACACGGTCTCCACGGGCGCCCGCCCGTCCTTCGAGTCGGCCCACAGCCGTCGTGGCAAGCCGTTGACGAAGACAACGAGCATGGGCGGCATGCGTCCGGCTTGCATGGCGTTGTGGAAGAAGGCCGCCATGGGTGGGATGCCAGCGATCCCGCCCTCCGTCCCATGCAGCCAGTACAGCACCGGAAAGCGGGCCTCGGTCGCGTCGTAGGCCGGTGGTGTGTAGACGTGGTAGCTGACCTTGCCGCCGACGGTGGGGCTGTCAAACGTTCGGAAAGCGAGGCGAGGCGCCCTGGCCTCGGCCGTGACCCAGCCCAGGCTGGGGTCAGGTTGAGCGGACAAGCCCGGCCCTTGGGCCCACACGCCCATCGCCAGCACAAGGATCAAAAGGCCGATGCTGACTTTCATGTCACGCCCCTCGTCAACCACGCTGCCGAGGATTCTCAGGCGAGTCATCACCCGCCCCGGTCTCGGGCCCGCGTTCGCGTTCGGCCAATTGACGTCGCAGTCGGGACAGCCCCTGGCGGAAGGCTTCGGCGTCGCCGTGGTCGAAGAACCTGGGGTAGCGGCCATGGGCGTCGCGAATGCGTCGCGCGTGCTTGATCGGGCACCAATACTGCTCCGTTCGAGCCGCCACTTCTCGGGTGTAGGCGGCCACGCCGTTGCCATACGAGCAGTAAAAGCAGTTGAACTTTTCGATCGCGTTCAGGTAGGGCAGGTCCTCCCGGTCGAAGACGAGGTAGTCCGAGCGCTTCACCTTGGGAATGCGGTAAACCGGAAAGCACACCGCCTGGTACACGGTGACGAAGAGGTCCATCAGCTAGAACGGGATCCACCCGAGGTAGATCACGGGCGAGGTCAAGATGGCCAGCAGGCTGGATCGACGCAAAAACCGGAACAGACCGATCTTGTAGCGGCGCTGCTGACGCGCCAAGTCTCCGGCCAACACGCGGCGCTTGGTCTCCCACACGCTGCGTTTCTGGCGGTACTCCTCCTCCACCTCCTCCTGCAGGGTGCGAATGCGCGCCAACAGCTCGTCAAGATGACCTGGCATGGACAGTCTCCATTCAGAATTCGCGGGAAGGGGCGCCAAGGCCGGTTGGCGGCCCGCGGCGCGGCACGTTGCCGGCGATTCATGGTTCGGCCGGGCGTCGCCCAGCCATCGCAGGTCCGTGGCGCCCCGCTGGCTGGCTTCTCTCACCTGCCGCGCAGGGGCGCGTCCGGGGGGCGCGGCGTTCGCCCACGAAGACGGCGGGGATCAGCCCCGCGCTGCCGACGTCGAATCAGCAGGCGAACAACCCGGGCGAGCGTGCGCTCCAGCGCCGCTGACCAGTTCGGTGCCAAACCCGATGCCAAGGCCGATCCGGCACCGTCGGTGTGCAACGCCACCTGGCAGCGCTTGTCCGTGCCGCCGCGAGGCCCGTTGATGTCTGACATTCGCACCTCGACCCGCTGGACCTTCCAGGCGATGCGGCGCAAGGCGAAGCGAACGCGCTGCTCGATCCAGGCACGCAGTTCGTGGGCCTGAGGATCGGCCGATTGAAAAAGCACTTGCATCGTGAAACTCCAGCGGATGGGGACTGGCGAAAGATGAGGCAGGGCCTGGCCCGTCAAAAGCAGGTCTTTCCATCGCAAAGCTTCGCAAAAAGCTGAACCCGGCCGGCGCACTCCGCGGCAGACTGGCCCGTTTCGTCCCAGCGCACGCAGCGCCCGGGCCCACCGTTTCGATCGCGCCATGACCAAGCCCCCAGCATTTCACGCAGATGCCCCCTTGCAGTTCGTGATCAATGGCGCCGCTGGCAGCCACGATGTCGACGCTCGGCGCGAGCTCATCGAAAGCGCCTTGCGGGCCCATGGCCGCCGGGGCGAGTTGCAGGTCTGCCGCCCCGCCTCCCTGCCCGGCGTGGCCCAAGAGGCTGCACATCGGGCTCGGCAATCAGGCACGGCCGTGGTCGCGGTGGGTGGCGACGGCACCCTGAACGCCGTGGCCCAGGCCGCCCACGCCCAAGGGTGCGCGATGGGCGTGGTGCCCTTGGGCACGTTCAATTACTTCGCCCGCACCCATGGCATTCCCGTCGACCCTGGCCAGGCGCTGGCGTGCCTGATGCAGGCCCGGCCCGAGCCGGTGCAGGTGGCGGCCGTCAACGATCGCCTCTTTTTGGTGAACGCCAGCCTGGGGCTGTACCCGGAGCTGCTGGAAGACCGCGAGTCGTACAAGGCGCGGTTTGGCCGCAGCCGCTGGGTGGCCATCGTGTCGGCCTGTGCAACCTTGCTGCGCGCGCGTCGTCGTTGGCATGTCCACATCGAGATGGCCGGACAGGTGCGCGAGTTGCAAGCCCTGACGCTCTTCGTGGGCAACAACAGGCTCCAGTTGCAGCAGTTGGGCGCAGAGCCGGAGGACACCATCGACGGGACGCCTGGCGACGGCAGCATGGGCGCACTGGTGCTGCGCCCGGTGGGCCGACTCTCGATGATCGCGCTGATGTTCAAGGGAGCCGTCGGACGGCTGGGGGAGGCGGCTGGCGTGGAGCGTTTCGAGTTCCAGCACATGCAGGTCCGCCCGACGTTGCCCCAGGGCATCCCAGGCACCAAAGTCGCTTTCGACGGCGAGGTGGCGACCCTGTCGGCGCCCCTGAACTTCCGCATCCACGAGCGCCCCTTGTACCTGTTGACCGCCCCCCGGTGGGAGCCCCAGCCGTGACGGTGGTCTTGCAGGTTTCGGACACGCATTTCGGCACTGAACGTGCGGAGGTTGTCGAGGCGCTGGTCGAATGGTCGGCCCAACAACGACCCGACTTGGTGGTGGTGTCGGGCGACATCACGCAGCGAGCCCGTCCCCAGCAATTCCGAGCCGCACGCGATTGGCTGGACCGCCTTGGGGCGCCGTGGCTGGCCGTGCCGGGCAACCACGACATCCCGCTGTTCGATGTGTGGACGCGCTTTCGGCGGCCCTATGGGCGCTACAGCGCAGCGTTCGGAGACGACCTGGAACCGGTGCACCAGTCGCACGATCTGCTGGTGATCGGGGTCAACACCACGCGCCCCTGGCGCCACCAGGACGGGGTCGTGGCCGCACGGCAAGTCGACCGGGTCGCGCAGTGCCTCCAAGGGGCAACGCCGGGGCAGTTGCGCATCGTGGTTGTCCACCAGCCGATGGGCGTGGCGCGGGCCGAGGATCGCCGCCATGTGCTGCGGGGCCACGCCGCCGCCCTGCAGCGTTGGGCCAGCGCGGGTGCCGATTTGGTCATGGGCGGGCACATCCACCTGCCCTACGTGCGGGAGATGGAGCGCTTGGCGCGTCCCCTGTGGGTGGTGCAGGCAGGCACGGCCGTGTCGAGGCGCGTGCGCGCCGGCGTGCCCAATTCGGTCAATCTGCTGCGCTGGGGCCAGGGCGCGGCGGCGGGCACGTGCCACATCGAGCAGTGGGATTTCTCAGCGGCGGATCGCTCGTTCCGACTCGCTCGCGTCACCGACCTTCATCCACCCCGGCCCTGAGGCCCAAGACCCGTTTGCTGGGCCCCCAGCGTCTGTGCGGCATGGCTCCAGGCTGGCCGGCCTTGGCGCCGAAGCGGGCAGCGCACAAGCCAAATCAGCTTCGGAGCTTGCTGAAGGCCGCAGCGCGAAACCTCGCAGGCCTTCCCAACTCGGCGCTGAGGGCCCACGGGGAGCCGCTGGCGGCCTGAGCCGATGGGTCATGAACGGCCCCCGCTCAGCGCGCCCTCATGGGTGCGCCCGGGTCGCCGAGGCCAGCACCTGTTGGACCAAGGGGTGGTGCTGCCCGCGACGAGAGCGGATCGCGTGGATTTCTTCCTTCACGCCATCGCAATGGCCGAGCAAACGCAGCCCACGCAGCAACCCCATGTCCCCCGAGCCCAGCCGGCTGACCGGAAACACCCCCAGACCCCGCGCCGCAAAAACCGCCAACAACGCGCTGTCTTCAAACTCGCCAACGATGCGCGGCCGCAAGCCCTGGGCTTGGAACCATTGCTCCAGCGAGGTGCGAAGCACGGAGTGCCCCGTCGGCAACAGCACGGGAACATCGTTCAAGCTGTGGGGGAATCGGTCGCGCTCGGCCTTGCCCACCCACTGCGCGGGGCCGAACCAAGCCACCGGCGCATCCACCAGGCGCTCGCTCGACAAGCGCAAGTTCGGGTTGCGAGGCGGGGGCTGCCCCGCCAGCACCAAGTCGAGGTGATGCAGGGCCAACTCACCGAGCAGTTGCTCGACCTCGCCCTCATGGCAGACCAGCCGCAGGTTGGGGGTGCGCAGCACGGGCTCCAGCAGGGCGTGGGCGGCCAGCTTGGAGATGCCGTCCGACAGGCCAATCGCCAAACGGGCCACCTTGGCGGTGGCCGCTTCGCGCACTTCGTCGGGGATGAGCTGCCCGATTTGGAAGATCTCCTCGGCGCGGGCGAATGCGGCTTGCCCCGCTTCGGTGAGGGCCACACCGCGGCCCGAGGGCTTGAGCAGTTGATGGCCCAGCGCCTTCTCCAGCTCTCGCACTTGGGCGCTGATGGTCTGCACCGCCATGTCCAAGCGCTCGGCGGCTCTGGCAAAGCCGCCCTCTTTGGTGACGACCCAGAAGTAATGGAGGTGGCGGTAGTTCAGCAAGGGCACCTCGATTCCGAAAAGCCGAAGTTTAGTTTCGGCGTTTTCACCTTTTTTCGATGTGCGCACGTCGGCAGACTGCGCCGCGTCCAACGCCCCGCTCACCGCACCGCCGGCTTCTCGATGGCCCCTCAATGGCCACCCGCTGGCCATTCACGGGCGCGGGGCCGCCCGAGGCCCCGTGGTCAGCCCCGCGCGTGCCGGGCCCACAGGGCCTGCCCATCAACCACCGAAGCGATCGACAGCCCATCCGCATGACCTTGCCCATCGTTGAACGGCTGCGTGAGGCAGCGACGACCCTCCAAGAGGAGCGCGTGTCGATGCGGGACATTGCCCAAGCGCACGGCCCGGAGGCACACGGCACCCTGCTCCTGCTGTTGGCCATGCCCTGCTTGTTGCCCGTGCCGGGTGTTGGCACGCTGCTCGGGCTGGGCATGGTGGCCCTGGCCGTGGCCATGTGGCGCGGCCAGGGCACGCCCTACTTGCCGCACCGCGTGGCCAACCTGGAACTCTCCCGGCATTGGGCGCAGCGGGTGCTGCAGGGTTTGGCCTCGGCCTACGCCCTGGCTGGCCGTCACGCGAAGGCGCGATGGAGCCACCTGACGGGACCCACTTGGCACTCGGTGATCGCCCTGGTGGTCGCCTTGATGGCCGTCATCGTGGTGATGCCCATTCCCTTCGGGAACGTGTTGCCCTCCCTGGCCTTGACCTTCATCGGGTTGGGCCTGGTCTTCAAAGACGGCATCGCCGTCCTGCTCGGCCTGATGGGCGCTGGGTTGGCGGTGAGCGCCACCGGCGGCTTGGTGTTGGCGGTGTGGCTTTGGGGCAGCGCCTGGCTGTTGGCCTGAGCGACGGTTCAACGGGGCCGCCGCAGGCGGCCGGCAGCGGCGCGGGGCCGACGAGTGCGCTCACGCGCTGGGCGGCACCCATCGAGCCAACAAGCCCTGGTGGCGCTGGTGCCAGTGCGCCAGCCGCGGCGCGGCATCCCCCGCAAACTGGCCCTGCACGAAGTCGGCCACCAGCTCCTTGGTGGCGCGCTTGATGCGCGGGTTGGCCACGGGGCCGCCGGTGCCGGCGCGGTCGGTGAACACGGAGTGCGAGCCGCCCTCGAACACCGCCAGACCCTTGACGGCGCTGCCGGTGGCCTCGAACAAGGCCACGCGCTCGGCGGCCACGCTGGTGTAGCCGGGCACGCGGATGACGTCGTCGGTGGCCGTGACGTGCAAGGTGGGCAGGCGGATGGCGGCCAGGGCCTGCTCGGGCTCGGGCACGCCGTGCAAGGGCGGGGCCGAGATGAAGACCGCGGCGCGAATGCGCGGGTCGGTCAGGGGCGCTTCGCCCGGAATGGCGGCCCCGGCCACCAACAGGCAGGTGTTGGCGCCATAGCTGTGCCCGGCCATGGCGATGCGGCTGGCATCCACCAAGCCCGGACGCTCACGCTGGAGCTGATCGAGCGCGAAGCGCACGTCCAGCGCACGGGCGCGGGCCTCGGCGGTTTGCGCCGCCGCTTGCAGGCGGCCGACGAGGCTGAAGACATTGCCGCTCCACAGCGCGCGGTCGCTGCCCACGTGCTGCACGTGCAGCGCCGCCAGGCCTTGCGAGGCCAGGTGCTGGCCAAGGTAGCTGTAGCCGCGGCGCGAGCCGCCGATGCCGTGCGAGAACACGACCAGGGGCAAGCCCTCCGGGGCGGCGTCGGCCGGCAGGTAAAGCCGCACGGGCACGGGACGCTGCCGGGCCGGGTCGGCCCAGTCGAGGTCCTGCCAGCGCCAGGCGGTCGGGGGCGCCGAGCTTGCACTGGCCGTGCCCAGTTCTTCACGCGCCCACGCGGCGCCGGCGCCCAGCGCCAGCGTGCCCACCAACCAATGACGGCGTTTCATGCTTCAAGCTCCTGAGGGGCGCTCGCCGCCCGCCAGCGGCGCGGCGTGCATTTCTGAATCAAGTCGTCCACCACCTCGTACAGCACGGGGATGACGAGCAAGCTGAGGAAGGTGGAGGTGATGAGCCCACCGATCACCACGATGGCCATGGGCGCGCGGAAGCTGGGGTCGGTGCCGAAGCCCAAGGCGATGGGCATCATGCCGGCGCCCATGGCGAGGGTGGTCATGACGATGGGGCGGGCGCGCTTGTGGCAGGCGTCGAGCAAGGCGTCCAGGCGGCTCAGTCCGTGCTCGCGCTGCGCCACGATGGCGTACTCCACCAGCAGGATGGAGTTCTTGGTGGCGATGCCCATGAGCATGATCATGCCGATCATGGCCGGCATGGACAGGTCGGTGCCGGTGACGAACAGCGCCAAGATGGCCCCGGGGATGGACAGCACCAGCGCGCCCAAGATGGTGACGGGCTGCACCCAGGCGTGGAACAGCAGCACCAGCACGATGTAGATGCAGGCCACACCCGTGCCCATGGCCAGCAGGAAGCTGGTCGTGAGCTCGGCAAAGGCCTCGGCATCGCCGACCTCGGTCTTGATCACGCCCGGCGGCAGCTGCTGCAGGGTGGGCAACGCGGCGGCGGCGGATTGCACCTCGCCCAAGGGCCGGCCGTTGAGCTCGATCTCGAAGTTGACGTTGCGCAGGCGGTCGTAGCGGTCGATCTGCGCCGGTCCGCTGGCCAGCGTCACCTCGGCCACCTGCTGCAAGGGCACGGGGCCGCGGCTGCCCGGCACGGTGAGCTGCTCGATCAGCGCCAGGTCTTGGCGCGCCGCGTCGGGCAGGCGCACGACGATGGGCACCTGGCGCTGGCTGAGGTTGAGCTTGGGCAGCAGCTGGTCGTAGTCGCCGCTGGTGGCGATGCGCAGGGTGTCGGCGATGGCCGCGGTGCTCACGCCCAGGTCGGCCGCGCGGGCGGCGTCGGGGCGCACGATGAGCTCGGGCCGCTGCAGGCTGGAGCTGCTGGTGACCTGGCCGATGCCCTTGAGCGTGCGCAGTTCGTTCTCCACCTTGGCGGCGTGCTGAGCGAGAGCCTCGCCGTCTTCACCCGCCAGCACCAGCACGTACTTTTCCGAGGAACCGCCAAAGGCCACGTTGATGCGCGCCCCCGGGATGACCTCCAGGCGCTCGCGCAGCTCGCGCTCGATGTCTTGCTTGGTGATGCCACGGCGCTCCTTGCGGGGCGTGAGGTTGAGCGTGAGCGTGGCCTTGCGGGACTCGGGCACGCCGCCCATCGCGAAGGGGTCGGCGCCGGCCGAGCCGCCGCCCACCGCGGTGTAGATGAGCTTGACGTGCGGGTGCGCCGCCACGATCTTCTCGGCCTGGGCGGCCACGGCCTGCGTTTGCGCGTAGGTCGCACCGGGCTCCAGTTGCAGGGTGACTTGGGTCTGGCTCAGGTCGTCGGGCGGGATGAAGGCGCCAGCGATCTTGCCGGCGAACAGCGGCCCGCAACTCACCACGCCGAAGGCCAGGGTCAGCAGCAGGGTCTTGCCCTTGTGGGTGAAGGACCAGCGCGCGGCGCGCAGGTAGGCCGGCATCCAGAAGGGTTCCGGGTGCTCCTTCGCGGGCTTCTTGAGGAGGTAGGCCGCCATCATGGGCGTGAGCAAGCGCGCCACCACGAGGCTGAAGAACACGGCGATGGCCGCCGTCCAGCCGAACTGCACGAAGAACTTGCCCGGCACGCCGCTCATGAAGGCGGTGGGCAAGAACACGGCGATGAGGGTGAAGGTGGTCGCGATGACCGCCAGCCCGATCTCGTCGGCCGCCTCGCGCGCGGCTTCCAAGGGCGTCTTGCCCATGGCGAGGTGGCGCATGATGTTTTCGATCTCGACGATGGCGTCGTCCACCAAGATGCCGATGACAAGCGACAGCGACAGCAGCGTGACCACGTTCAGGCTGAAGCCCATCCAGTGCATCACCATGAAGGTCGGAATGGCCGACAGCGGCAGCGCCACGGCGCTGACGAAGGTGGCGCGCCAGTCGCGCAGGAAGAACCACACCACCACCACGGCCAGGATGGCGCCTTCGATGAGCAGCCACATGCTGCCGTTGAAGTTCTCGACCACGGGGTCGACGAAGTTGAAGGCCTCGGTCACCGTGATGTCGGGGTGCGCGGCCTTGAGTTCCTCGACGGCAGCCCGAGCACCCTCGGCCACGTCGACCTCGCCGGCGCCCTTGGCGCGGACGATTTCGAAGCCCACCACGGGCTTGCCATCCAGGAAGGCGCCACTGCGCTGCTCGGCCACCCCGTCGATCACCGTGGCCACCTGGTCCAGACGCAGGCGGCGGCCGTCTTGCAAGGCGATCTCCATCGCACCCAGCTCGGCCGCACTCTGAACGGTGGCGATGGTGCGCAGGCTTTGCTCGGCCCCGCCCAGCGTGGCCCGGCCGCCCGGGGCTTCTTGCTGCACGGCCTTGAGTTGGCGCGAAACCTCCGCCGCGCTGACGCCCAGGGCCAGCAGGCGGTTGGGGTCGAGCTCGACGCGCACCTCGCGGCTGACGCCGCCCACGCGCGACACGCTGCCCACGCCGCGCACCGCCAGCATGCGCTTGGTGACCTGGTTGTCGACGAACCAGCTCAGGGCCTCGTCGTCCATGGTGCTGGACGAGACGGTGTAGGTCAGGATGGGCGCGCCAGCCAGGTTCATCTTGGTGATGACCGGGTCGCGCAGGTCGGCCGGCAGGTCGGCCCGCACGCGGGCCACGGCGTCGCGCACCTCGTCCAAGGCCTCTTGAAGGGGCTTTTCCAGCCGGAACTCGGCCGAAATGGTGGCCGTGCCGTCTTGCACCTTGGCGTAGAGGTGTTTCAGGCCTTGGATGGTGGCCAGCGCGTTCTCGATCTTGCGCGCCACCTCGGTCTCCATCTGCGCCGGCGCGGTGCCGGGCAGGCTGGCGGTGACGATGATGGTGGGCAGCTCGATGTCGGGGAAGTTCTGGATCTTCATCGCCCGGAAGCCGAGCACGCCGGCCACCGTGAGCATGAGGAAGAGCAGGATGGCCGGGACCGGGTTGGCGATGGACCAACGGGAAGCGTTGAACATGGTGCGCGGCCTTTACTTCGCGACGCGAACGGTGTCGCCATCGGCCAAGAAGCCCAGCCCGCTCAAGGCCACGGGGGTCTTGGCGTCGAGGCCGGTTTTGATTTCAACGCGATCGCCCTGGCGCTGACCCACCTCGACCTTGGCTTGCCTGACCTTGCTGCCTTCGAGCTTGAAAACGTAGCTGAAGCCGTCACGCAGCAGCACCGCGCTTTGCGGCAGGGTCAGCACTTGGCCCTCGCCCTGCAGCAGATCGCCGCGGGCGAACAGGCCCGCGCGTGCGCCCGCGGTGGCGGGCAGGTCCACGTAGACGAGGCCGTTGCGGGTTTGCGGGTCGATCTTGGGCGCCACTTGGCGAACGCGGCCCTCCACGGCCGTGGTGCCGAGCTGCACGCGCGCCCTCTGGCCGACCTTGACTTGGTCCAACAGCGGGCCAGGCACTTCGGCACGCCACTCCAGCCGGCCTTGGCGCTGCAGGCGCAGCAGCTCTTGGCCCGGTTGGGCCAGCGCCCCCTCCACGGCCTCGCGGGCGGTGATGACGCCGTCGTCCGGCGCGGCGATGCGGGTGTAGCCCAGGCGCAGCTCGTCGGCCATCAGGCGCGCTTTGAGGCTGGCCACACGGGCTTCGGCCATGTCAGCGGCGGCGAGCGCGGCATCGATCGCTTGGGCGCTGAGCGCCTCGGTGCCGGCCAGGGGCCGCACGCGCTCGGCTTGGGCACGGGCGTCGCGGGCGCTGATCTCGGCCTCCTGCAGCGACGCTCGGGTGGCGGCCAGGTCGGCCTGCAAGGTGCCGGGGCTCAATCGCACCAGCACTTGGCCCTTCTTCACGCGGTCGCCCACGTTGACGAGCACCTCGGCGATGCGCATGCCGCCCACCTCGGCGCCGATGACGGCCTCTTGCCAGGCGGCGACGTTGCCATTCACCGGCAGGCGCGTGGCCCACTGCGCCGGTTGGGCCAGCGTGGTTTGGATGGTGAGCGAGGGCTTGGCGGCCACGGGGGCGGCTGGGTCTTGGGCATGGGCGGCCCAGGCCAAGGCCAGGGCGAGGGCAGCGAGAGCGGGTTTCATTCGGGGGGCTCCGGGCGGGGGCGGCAATGGGGGGGGTGGCGGTCAGTTCTGGGCCGGGTGGGCCGGGGCGGGGGCGCTGGCGGAGGCGGCCTCGAAGCCGCCGCCCAGCGCGCGGTAGAGCCGCACCCAGGCTTGGGCGTGCTCGTGGCGAATGGCCACGGCGGCGCTGTAGGCCGTCAAGGCGTTGCGCAGGGTGGTGGCGCGCTGGGGGCCGCTTTGCACGCCGGCTTGCGCCAAACGCGCGGCGTCGGTGGCGATGCGCTCCCACTCGCGCTGCATGGTGTCGGCCTCGCGCTGGCGCTCTCCCGCACTGACCACGCGCTGCAGCGCCTCTTCCACTTCGGCCACGGCGCCGCGCCAGCGGGCTTCGAAGGCCGCGGCGGCTTGTGCGGTGCGGGCCTGGGCGGCGTTGCGCTGGCCTTCACGCAGGCCACCGTCGAACAAGGGCAGGCTCAGCGACGGGCCGACGGACCACACGGCGCCTTGGGGGCTGCCGCTGCGCCAACCGAGGCGGGCGTTGCCGATCAGGCCAGTCAGGCTGAGCTGCGGCCAGGCCTCGGCGCGCACGCTTTGCTCGCTCTGCGCCGCGGCCAGCCACTGCTGGTGGGCCGCGGCCAAGTCGGGCCTCTGGGCCAGGGTCTCAGGCGGCAGGGTCGTCCACGCGAAAGGTGGCGCTGCTGGCACGCGCCGCTGCAGCGAGGCGGCTTGCAGCGGCGGTGCCGCCAGCTGTGGGGCCAAGGCGGAGGCCGGCTGCGCCGTCAACACGGCCAAGGTTTGCAGCGCGATGGCGGTTTGCGCGCGTTGGTCGGCCCGCGCAGCCACGGCCGCGGCCCGTTGGGTGCGCACGAGCGCGACGTCGCTGGCGCTCTCAAGGCCGCGCTCGCGGCGCTGCTCGGCCCACTGCACCAGCTCGGTGGCGGCCGCCACATCCCGCTCGGCGATTTCCTCTTGGGCCTGCGCATGACGCAGCGCGAGGTAGGCGGCGGCCACGTCGGCCGCCAGGCTCACGCGGGCCTCGTGCCATTGGGCCTGCGCGGCCTCAGCCTGGGCCTGCGCGGCAGCGTTTTGCGCGCGCACCCGACCGAACAGGTCCACTTCCCAACCGGCACTGACCTGGGCACCGCCTGAACTCAGCGGCTTGAAGTCGGGCGCCTGCTGGGCGCGACTGGCCTGCGCCCCGGCCTGCACCTGCGGCCACCAGCCCGCGCCGGCCTGCTGCGCCTCGGCCCGCGCCTGCGTCAGCCGGGCGGCGGCGGCTCGCAGCGTGGGACTGGCGGCTTGCGCTTGCTCGATCAATCCGACCAGCGCGGGGTCGTCGAAGCGATGCCACCACTGCGCCAGCGCTTGGGTGGAGCCTTGGTGCGGCAGCGGCGCCAGCCAGGCCGAAGGCATCTGTGGCGTGGCGGCCAGCGAAGCCGGCGGGCCTTGCGGCGGGGCGCTGGCACAAGCGCTGAGCAAGGCGACCAAGGCCAGGGTGGCCAAGGCGGGAAGGCGTGTAGGGCTCATGGGAGGGCTGAGGAGGAAGGGGCAGTGGCACGCGCCTCGCGTTCGGCGGCCACCAGGGCCACCGACCAACCGACGAGGCGGCGCCGCAGGGCGCGGAGTTCGGGGTCGTCGTCCAGCAGACGCGGTGTCAGTGCGTCCATGAAGGGGCGGCTGAGGCAGTAGTCGTGTGCCATGGCCACGATGGCGTAGGCCAGCTGGTGCACACCGGCATCGGGCTCGGCCACGCCAATGTGCCGGGCCAACAAGCGGGCCAGCGCGTGGTGGTTAGGCCCGATGTGGGTCTGCAGCGCCTGGGTGAAGACCTCGCTGGGGTCCAGCAACTCGCGCAGGTAGAGGCGAATCGGGTCCGGGCCACCGCAATCGTCCGTGCTGAGAAAGGGCGTCAAAAAGCGGTCCAACGCCGTCGGCAGGTCCAGGCTCGGGTCGTCGAAGCCGGCAAATGCCTGCGCCATGTGCTGCAGGGGGCGCAGCACGACCTCGCGGTACAGGCCGCTCTTGTCGCCAAAGTGGTAGTGGATGGCGCCGGGGTTGGTGCCCGCTGCGGCGCAGATCTCCCGCGTGGTCACAGCATCGAAGCCGTGTTCGGCGAACAGGAGGGTGGCGTGCAACACCAGCCGCACCTTGGGGTCGGACACGTCGACCCCCACGGCGGCGGCCCAAGCAGCGATGCGCTCGGACGCCGATGGGTCGACGGTCGCCAGGCCGTCGGGCGCTGGTGTTGGAGGGGACTGACGAGGCGGCATGGGTCGGATGGTACGCCTCATTCAAGCGCTTGCTTAGTTTTTCGCGAAAAGCCGCATCGCCGTCATGGTGATGCCGTCGTCGCCTGGGATGCCGCCACCGCGCCAGCACTTCGGCAAAACCTGAGACCCCTTCAGCCGCGAGCCTCTTGATTTGCTCGCACACAGCCCCCAAGCTGCACTCACCCGTCGACTCTTGAGGCCTCCGAGCCTTGCCGCCATGAAACGCATCGCGTTGTTCCTGCTCACCAACCTCGCCGTCATGCTGGTGCTGAGCGTGGCCGTCAACCTGCTGGGCTTGAACCGGTTCCTGACCGCCAACGGCCTGGACCTGATGAGCCTGCTCGGGTTCGCCGCCGTGATGGGCTTCGGGGGCGCTTTCATCTCGCTGCTGATCAGCAAGCCCATGGCCAAGTGGACCACCCGGCTCCAGCTCATCAACAACTCGCCCCACCCCACGCACGCCTGGATCGTCAGCACCGTCGAGCGCTTCTCGCAACAAGCCGGTATCCGCACCCCGGAAGTGGGCATTTACGAAGGCGCGCCCAACGCCTTTGCCACCGGCGCCTTCAAAAACTCGGCCTTGGTGGCCGTGTCCACCGGCCTGCTGGAAAGCATGACCCGCGAAGAAGTGGAAGCGGTGATCGGCCACGAGGTGGCGCACATCGCCAACGGCGACATGGTGACCCTCACCCTGATCCAAGGGGTGATGAACACCTTCGTGGTGTTCCTCAGCCGGGTCATCGGCTACTTCGTGGACAAGGTCGTCCTGCGCAACACCAACGACGGGCCCGGCATCGGGTACTACGTGACGACCATCGTGATGGACCTCGTCCTGGGTGTGCTGGCCGCCATCATCGTGGCCTGGTTCTCCCGCCAGCGCGAGTTCCGCGCCGATGCGGGCGCCGCGCATTTCATGGGCCGCAAGCAGCCCATGGTGAACGCTTTGGCTCGCCTGGGCGGCCTCGACCCCGGTGAAATGCCCAAGAGCTTGGCCGCCATGGGCATCAGCAGCCGGCCGTCGGGACTGCTGGCGCTCTTCAGCAGCCACCCACCGATCGAACAACGCATCGCCCGCTTGAAGGAAACCTCCTGATGGACCTCTCCAAACTGCTCAATGGCCTGATGCAATCGGCCAGCAAAACCACCCAACAACACGACATCCGGTGGGGCCAAGTGGGGGCCGGCGCCGCCGCTGGAGGCGCTTTGGGCCTCCTGCTGGGCGGGCGCAAAGGATTCAGCAACAAGGCCTTGAAATACGGCAGCGTGGCCGCCCTGGGCTATGCGGCCTACAAACTGTACGAACAGCACCAGGCCAAACAGGCCCAACAGGCCGCCAGCGCTGCGCCGGTCCCTGCACCCTCTGCCGCCGCCTGGCCCGCCCCTGGTCAAGCGGCCTTGCCGGCACCGCAGCAGGAGTGGCACAGCCGGTTGATGTTGCAAGCCATGATTGCCGCGGCCAAGGCCGACGGCCACGTGGACGACCGGGAGCGGCAACTGCTGGAAGCCGAGCTGCTGCGGCAAGAGGCCGATGCCGAGCAACGCCGGTGGCTGGAGAGCGAGCTGCGCAAGCCCCTGGACCCGGCGGAGGTTGCCCGGGCGGCCCAAGAGGGGCAGTCACCGGCCATGGCCGCCGAGGTCTACCTCGCCAGCCTGCTGGTGGCCGACGAGGCCAACTTCATGGAGCGAGCCTATCTGGACGAACTGGCTCGACAACTCCGATTGCCCCCTGGGTTGAAGCAGGACTTGGAGGCACAGGCGCGCAACCCCTGACTCGAGAGGCAGGGGCTGGGTCGCCAAGCCTTCAACTTCTTGCCGCCAAGCCCGCCAGCGCGATCCCCACGTTTTGATCGCCGGAGCCCTGTTGCAACATCGACCGGTACAGCCCTGATTGCAACGAGAGCAGCTGGTCAGGGGCGGAGGTTCGGCACAGTTCGCTGAGCAGCCCCTCAGCTCACAAAGCTGCCGCCCAACGTTCGAGCTGAGCCGCCCGCGGAGGCAGGTACTGTAAGCCCGGACTGAGACGATAGTTCCACTGGCTCAGGCCGGGCTTACAGTGCCTGCCGTAGCGGGTCGGCTCGAGCGAGGGGTTAGGCAGCGCTCGGCAGCGAATCAGGGTTTCTACGGGGATTATTGGGCTTCGCTGCGGCAGGACGCACGATGTGGGCATAGGAGCGAACGATGCCAAGCAAACCCAAGAGCTGGAAGCAGAAGATGGCGGCAAAGCCGCCCCACACAGTGACCCTGGACAAGGACTTCGCAGGAGTGCCTGCGGGCGCGAAGCTCTTGATCTCATGCCCGGTCGAGGTTGAGCAGTACCTGAGGAGCCATGTTCCGCCAGGCGAAACTCGAGAAGTGCAACAGATGAGGCGGGAGCTTGCCAAGCTTCATGGGGCTGACGCGACTTGCCCTGTCTCGACGGCGATCTTCCTGCGAACAGTTGCCGAGGCGGCCTGGGACGAGATTGAGTCAGGGGCTCCGACGAGCGAGGTTGCGCCGTTTTGGCGGGTCGTCGATCCGAAGTCTCCTTTGGCGAAGAAGCTCAGAGCAGGTGGGGCTTGGATCGAGCAACAGCGTTCCGCTGAGCGCGGAGAGTAGACGCGCCAGAGCGCTTGTTTGCGCTGCCTCTTAAGAAACTTCCCCTGCCACGCCAGCCAAGGAGCGTTTGGATTTCATGGGCATGCGGGTTGGTGAGGGGTGAGTTCGAAGCCCAGATGGCGGGCGCGTTTGGTCAGATTTTGTAGCACGCGCTGGCGGTGCTTCT
>NZ_JAPZSY010000072.1 GCF_027532025.1 Inhella sp.
GGGGGGCCGGTTGGTTGCCGCGGGCCGGGGGGGGGGCCCCCCCGGGCGGGGGGGGGGGGGGGGGGGGGGGGTGGGGGGCGCCCGGGGGGGGGGCCCCCCACCGCCGCCACCACCACCGCAAGCGGCCGTCAGCACGGCGGCGGCCATCGCCAGGCCCAAGCGAGCCCAGGTCAGGGCCCTCAGGCCCAGGTGCGGGTGCTGATCAGGGTAAACGCGGGGGGGGGGGGGGCGACGGCTCACGGGCGGGGTCCTCAGGGCGGGGGTTTCAAAGAAGCGGTGCCAGCCGCCATCAGGACAGCAGCCCGGGCTGGCGCGCGCATTGTTGGCAAGCCGCGCCGCCCGCGGGGCTCGGGGTCATCCCGGGGTTGCAGGGGTGGGTGTGGCGTTAATGTCAGCGCAGCACGCGCTGCACCACGTCCATCAACTCCAGCGGGCTGAAAGGCTTGGTCAGGTAGGCGTCGGCGCCGGCGTCTTTGCCCGCGCTCAAATCAGCGGCCTGGCTTTTGGCCGACAGCATGACCACGCGGGTGTGTCCGAGGTCGGGGTGGGCGCGAATGCGTTTGCACACCTCCACGCCATCCAGGCCGCCGGGCATCACCACGTCCAGCATCACCAAGTCGGGCTTCAGGCGCTCGGCCGCCGCCAGCCCTTCGGCGCCCGAAGCGGCCTCGTGCAGGTCGAAGCGGTCAAACTCCAGGGTCACCCGGATGAGTTCGCGAATTTCGGCTTGATCCTCGACGATGAGTACGGTCTTCATGGTGCGGTGCCAGCGGTAACGGAACCACTTCCCATCATGCCGCAGTGCAACACCGAATGCGCGCGCCCCCGGCCCCGGTGTGGCGAAAGCGCCCTCGGCCCGCGCTGCCGGGCGGGCCCGTCCGACCCTCGGCCGCTCAGTCGCCTTGGGGCGATGCCGTGCCCTGACCCGGTTGCGCGAGCCACTGGCGCCGCGACTGAATGAGGTGGGCGGCGATGGACACCGCGATTTCGGCCGGCGTGCGCGAGCCGATGTTCAGCCCCACCGGGCCGTGCAGGCGCTCGGCGGCGGCCGGGCTCAAGCCCAGGTCCACCAAGCGCGCCCGGCGCCGCGCCGAGGTGCTGGGCGAGCCGATGGCGCCGACGTAAAACGCCGGCGAGGGCAGGGCCTCCAGCAGCGCCAGGTCGTCCACCTTGGGGTCGTGCGAAACGGCGATGACGGCCGTGCGCCCGTCCGGCGGCTGCAGCCGCAGCCAGTCGTCGGGCTGCTCGCGGCTCAGCGGCACGTCGGTCCAGGGCCAGGTGTCGGCGTACTCGGGCCGCGGGTCGCACACGCGAACGTCAAAGTCCAGCGTCAGCAGCAGGCGGGTGAGGTCGCGCCCCAGTTCCGACGCGCCCACCACCAGCGCCCGGTAGTGGGGCCCGAGGGCGGTCCAAAAGCCGCGCTCGTCCTCCTCGACGCCCTGGTCGGCCGCTGAGGCTTCCAGGCGCGAAGCGCCATCGCGCCAGGCCACGTGCCGCCGCACGGTGCGCCGCCGCTCGATGGCGTCCACGGCCTCGGCCACCACCTCGGGCGCCCAATGCGACTCCAGGGCGACGCGCAAGGTGTTGTTGCAGGGCAGTCGGTAGCGGGCCTGTTCGGCCGCTTGGGCGCCAAACACGCGCAACACGGGCGCCGGTTCGCCACCGAACCATCGGCCCTCGCGCACCTCGTGCACGAGGTCGTCTTCGACGCAGCCGCCCGACACCGAGCCCACGACGCATCCGTCGTCCCGGATGGCGGCCATGGAGCCCGGCGGCCGGGGGCTGCCGCCAAAGGTGCTGAGCACGGTGGCCAGCACCACCGAATGCCCTTGCTGCCGCCACGCCAGCGCCTGGCTCAACACCTCGTGGTCGTGGCCAAGCGGGCTGCTGTGGGGGCGGTTGGTCTGCATCGCGCCATTGTGGCGGGCCTTCGGGTCAGCCCGAGGTGGCGTCAATGGCTGTTGTTTTGTACAGTGTATGGAAACACAGGAGTGCCCCATGAACAAACACGATTTCCGCTTGGTCTACCGCCCCGAACCGGAGCGCCTGCCGCGTTGGCTGTCGCGCCTGCTGGTGTGGTTCTGAGCCGCCGCGACCTACACCAAGCCCTGTTTGCTGGCCAGCACGGCCGCCTCGGCCCGGCTGGAAACGTTCAGCTTCTTGTAGATCGACTTGATGTGGTCGTTCACCGTGTACCACTTGATGCCCATCAGGTTGGCGATTTCCTTGATGGTGAAGCCCTTGCTGAGGTAGGTGAGCACCTCGTTTTCCCTCGGCGACAGGCGGATGGTCTCGCCGTGCATCGGGTCCAGCGGCACGGGCCGCGAGGGCGAGCCCATTGAGCCCAGGGCCCAGAAGCCCGAGGCCAAGCCGGTGGCGCCGGGGTCGCTGTTCGAGGTCCGGAAGTGCCCAAGCAGCCGTCGGGCGATGGCCGGCGACAACGGCGGTTGCCCGCGCACGATGCGCTGCAACTCCTCCACCAGCACCTCGAACCGGTCTTCCTTGAGCAAGTAGCCATCGGCGCCGCATTGCAGGGCCGGAAAGAGGTGGTCGTCGTCGGAGTACAGGGTGGTCACCACCTTGAGCAGCGGCGTGCCGGCCAAGGCGGTGAGCAAGTCCATGCCATTGCCGTCGGGCAATTCCAGGTCCACCAGCGCCAGCTTGAAGCCGCCCAGAGGGTCCACGCCATGGGTCTTGAGTTCGCTGCGGGCGCCTTCCAGATCGCCCGCCTCGATGATTTCCAGGTCGTCGCTGAAGCTTTCGCGCACCACCTTGCACAGGAAGCTGCGCGCCACCGGGTTGTCTTCAACGATGAGAACTTTGACCGACATGAGAACCTTGCAGTAACGGCCCGATGCTACCGAAGGGCCTCGCGTCCAGCGCCCCCCGTCCACGGGGCGCGATCGGCGCGCAGTGTCGCCCGGAAGCGGCGCCTCGCCGCGTCAGACGCCTTCCTACAATCCGCAGCATGCGAATCCTCATTGCGAACGACGACGGCTACCTGGCCCCCGGGCTGGCGGCTTTGGTGCAAGCCTGCCAGGGCCTGGGCGAGATCGAGGTCATCGCGCCCGAGCAGAACGCCAGCGGCACGTCCAACTCGCTGTCCTTGCACCGGCCGCTCAACGTGCACCGCGGCGCCAACGGGTTTCGCTTCGTGAACGGCACCCCGTCCGACAGCGTGCACCTGGCCCTGACCGGCCTGCTCGGCGACTGGCGCCCCGACCTGGTGCTGAGCGGCATCAACAACGGCGCCAACATGGGCGACGACACCATTTACTCCGGCACCGTGGCGGCGGCCACCGAGGGCTATTTGTTCGGCATCCCGGCCATTGCGTTTTCGCAGGCCGAGCGCGATTGGCACGAGCTCGATGCCGCGGCCCGCACGGCGCGCAGCATCGTCGAGCAGGTGCTGGTTGGGCCGCTGGACGAGCCGTTCTTGCTCAACGTCAACATCCCCAACCACCCGCATGCCGATCGCTTGCCTCGCGAAATCACCCGCCTGGGGCGACGCCACGCCAACTCGGCCTCGTACTCGCAGGTCAACCCGCGTGGGGAGGTCATTTACTGGATCGGCCCGCCCGGCGACGTGCGCGAAGCCGGCGAGGGCACCGACTTCGGGGCGGTGGCCCAAAGCCGGGTCTCGATCACGCCGCTGCAAGTGGACCTGACCCACCACGCCCACCTGGACCGCTGGCGGCAGCGCTTGGCATGAACCGTGTCCTGCGCCCGCAGCGGCTGGTGAGCCAAGCGGTGTCGGACGCCGCTCGGCTCGTCGCCCCCAGCGGCATCGGCCTGGATTCGCCCGGTGTGCGCCTGCGCATGGTGGAGCGGCTGCGCCGGGGGGGGCGCTTGGACGAGGCGGTGCTGCAGGCCATGGAGCGGGTGCCGCGCCATCGCTTCGTTGACAGCGCGTTGGCCCCACAGGCCTACGAGGACACCGCCCTGCCCATCGGGCATGGGCAAACCATCTCCAAGCCCTCGGTCGTGGCGCGCATGCTCAGCCTGCTGCGCGAGGGGCAGGGCGCCCAGCAGCGCGGTGGCCTGGGCCGCACGCTCGAAATCGGCACCGGCTGCGGCTACCAGGCCGCGGTGTTGGCGGGCTTGGCGTCGGAGTTGGTGTCGGTGGAGCGCATCCTGGCGCTGCACCAAGGCGCGCTGCAGCGCTTGGCGGCCTTGCAGCCGGAACTGGGCTGGGCCCGCACGCCGCGCCTGCTGCACGCCGATGGGCAATCGGTCGACGCCTGGCGAGGGCCTTTCGACAGCATCGTGTCTGCCGCCGGTGGCGATGACATCCCGGCCGCGTGGCTGCAGGCGCTGGCCCCGGGGGGGCGGCTGGTGGCGCCCACACAGCAAGCGGGCGGCGGTCAGGCTCTGACCGTTGTTGACCATGTCCTGAGCGGCGGTCGCAGCGAGTGGGTGCGCCAGACCGTCGAGGGCGTGCACTTCGTTCCCCTAAGATCTGGGCTTGTTTGAACCCGGCGCGAGCCCCCACGCGCTGCAGCCCCCCGAGATGCCCTTGAACGCCTCCGTGTCGCGCCTTTTTGAGCCTGCTCGCGTCCTGCCCCTGGTGGCCCTTCTGGTGTTGGCCGCCTGCGCACCGACCAAGCCCCACCGCGCGCCCGTGGAAGACCGCTCGCCCGCCGTGGCGCCCCCGGCGGCGGCCCCCAAGCCGGTCGACGTCAAACCACCCGCACCCGCCCCTGAGCCGGCCCGCCCAGGGTTCTACACGGTGAAGCCGGGCGACACGCTCATTCGCATCGCCCTCGACCAAGGCCAAAGCTGGCGCGATGTGGCCCGCTGGAATGGGCTGGACAACCCCAACCTGATCGAAGTGGGCCAGGTGCTCCGCGTGCTGCCCCCCGGCGCCACCGACGTGGCCGCCACGCGCCCGGTCGCCCCGGCGCCGGCGGCCGAGAGCCGCCCCCTGGAGCCCGCGCGCAGCGAGGCCAAGCCGGCCACCAATCCCCTGCCCGCGGGCGCGCCGGTGGCCGTGGTGGCGCCCCCCGCGCCGCAGCCCGTCGCCATCGCCCCCGCCGTCGAAGGCGAGCCCGCGTGGGCCTGGCCCGCCAGCGGGGCTGTGACCGCGCCGTTTGACGAAGCCCGCAACATCAAGGGCCTGTCCATCGCCGGCAAGCCGGGCGACCCGGTGTTTGCGGCCGCCGATGGCCGCGTGATGTACGCCGGCTCTGGCCTGCGCGGCTACGGCAACATGGTCATCGTGAAGCACAACGACACCTACCTCACGGCATACGCGCACAACCAGTCGCTGCTGGTCAAAGAGGACCAAGTCGTTAAGCGCGGTCAGCAGATCGCCGAGATGGGCAACACCGACGCGGACGGCGTGAAGTTGCACTTCGAGATCCGTCGCAAGGGCAAGCCGGTCGATCCGGCCCGACTCCTGCCGCCTCGCCCCTAGTCTGCACGGCGCCCCAGGCCCTGGGGCCTTGTTCTAATCCGGGCCATGACAGCACAAGACGAATGGCTCCGCGTCGAATCCATCGACCTGGAGGCTCAAGGCGTGGCGCATCGCGCCGACGGCAAGGTGGTTTTCATCGACGGGGCTTTGCCCGGTGAATGGGTGCAGGCCAGCATCGGCCGGCGCAAAAACAATTGGGAACAGGGCACGCTCACGGCCCTGCGGCACGAGAGCGCCTTGCGCGTGCGCCCGGCATGTCCGCACTTCGGCTTGCACGAGGGCGCCTGCGGCGGCTGCAAGATGCAGCACCTGCACCCGTCGGCCCAGGTGGCCGTCAAGCAGCGGGCCTTGGAAGACAGCCTCAAGCACCTGGCCAAGCTCAGCCCGGAGTGCGTGCTGCGGCCCATGGAGGGCGCGCCCTGGGGCTACCGCAAGCGGGCGCGCCTGTCGGTGCGCTACGTGGCCAAGAAGGGCACGGTGCTGATCGGCTTTCACGAGCGAAAGAGCCGCTACGTGGCCGACATGCAGACCTGCGCGGTCTTGCCTGCGGCCGTCAGCGCGCTGCTGATGCCGCTGCGGGCCCTCGTCGGGGCCATGGACGCCCGCGAGCGCCTGCCCCAGATCGAACTGGCCATGGGGGACGAGGTGACGGCCTTGGTGCTGCGCAACTTGGAGCCGCTGTCGGCGCGGGACCAAGCGCTGCTGCGCGCCTTTGGCGCCGAGCACGGTGTGCAATGGTGGCTGCAGCCCAAGGGCCCCGACAGCGTGCACCTGCTCGACGAGGGGGGGCCGCTGCTGGCCTACCGCCTGCCCGAGTTCGGCATCACCATGCCCTTTCGGCCCACCGACTTCACGCAGGTCAACCACGACATCAACCGCCTGCTGGTCGAGCGCGCCTTGCGGCTCTTGGCCATCCAGCCCGGCGAGCGCGTCATCGATTGGTTTTGCGGCCTGGGCAACTTCACGCTGCCCATCGCCCGACAGGCCGCCCAGGTGCTGGGCTTGGAAGGCAGTGAGGCGCTGGTGGCCCGCTCGCGGGAAAACGCCCGCTTCAACGGCATCGGCAACGCCACCTTCGAGGCGCGCAACTTGTTCGAGATCGCCCCCGCCGATTTGGTTCGCTACGGCGCAGCCGACCGCTGGCTGGTGGACCCGCCGCGCGAGGGCGCTTTCGCCCTGGCCAAGGCCGTGGCCGATGCCGTGCAGGACCCCAGTCAGGCGCCCGGTTGGGTGCCGCCGCGGCGCATCGTGTACGTGAGCTGCAACCCCGCCACCCTGGCGCGCGACGCTGGTGTGCTGGTGCACTTGGGGGGCTACCGGCTGAGCGCGGCGGGCGTGGTGAACATGTTTCCGCACACGGCGCACACCGAAAGCATCGCGGTGTTCGACCGCCCATGAGCAAGGGGCCCCGCGGGGCCCCTTGGTTCGTGAGGGAGTGGGCTTACTCGCGCTCGCCGCCGAAGATGCCCAGCAGCGACAGCAGGCTCTGGAAGATGTTGTACAGGTCCAGGTAGACCGCCAGCGTGGCCGACACGTAGTTGGTTTCGCCGCCGTCCATGATGCGCTTCAGGTCGTACAGCAAGAAGGCGCTGAACAGGCCGAGCATGGCCACGATGATGGTCAGCATCAGAGCGCTGGAGGCCAAAAAGATGTTGGCCACCACGGCGACGAGCAGGATCACGGCGCCGACCGTCAGGAACTTGCCCATGTTGGACAGGTCGCGCTTGATCACCGACGCCAGCATGGCCATCGCGCAGAACACCGCTGCCGTGCCGCCGAAGGCGACGCCGATGAGCGTGCCGCCGTTGGAGAAGCCCAGGATGCGGCCCACCAGACGCGACAGCATCAGGCCCATGAAGAAGGTGAAGCCCAACAACAGGTAAACGCCTGACGCCCGGTTCTTGTTCTTTTCGATGGCCCACATGAAGCCAAAGGACACCCCGAGGAACAGGATCAACGACAGGCCCAGGCCCATGTTGGCCAGGATGCCGGTGGTGACGCCCAGCCAGGCACCGGCCACCGTGGGCAGCAGGGACACGGCAAGCAGCGCGTAGGTGTTGCGCAGCACGCGGTTGCGTTCCGCGGCGTTGAGAGAAACGCCACCGTAGGGGGCGTGCATCGGCTGGTTCATGCCAACACTCCTGACAGAGAGAGTAACGAGACGGTTTGATTCTAGGAATCCTGGTGCAAATGGGGGCGTAGCCTTCGGATTGCAAGGGGTTTGTGCTCGCCGGCCGCGAGGGCGCGAAAGACCGCGCCGGCTATACTCCTCAGGTTTACCCTGAACCAGCGCGCCTCGAACCCAACACCCCTTCGAATCCCCAGCAGAGGCCGCATCGGATGAGGCAGGCGGGGCGCGCTCACAACGGAGCCGCCATTTGTATTTGCTCAATCCTTCCACCGGCGCCGCGCTGCTGGTGCTTGCTGACGGTTCACGCTTTCTCGGTCATGCCATCGGTGCCCAGGGGCGCACGGTGGGCGAGTTGGTGTTCAACACCGCGCTGACCGGCTACCAAGAAATCCTGACCGACCCGAGCTACTGCCGGCAGATCGTCACCCTGACCTACCCGCACATCGGCAATTACGGGGTGTGCCAGGAGGACACCGAGTCCACCCGTGTCCACGCCGCTGGCTTGGTGGTTCGCCAAGTGCCCGCACAGCCCAGCAACTTCCGCAGCCAACAGCGCCTTCAGGATTACCTGGCCGCTGAGGGTTGCGTGGGCATCGCGGGCATCGACACCCGGCGCCTCACCCGCATCCTGCGTCGCACCGGCGCGCAAAACGCGTGCATCCTGGCCTTGGCTCCCGGCGAGGCCGTGACCGATGCTCAATGGTTCGAGGCCCTGGCCGCCGCGCAAGGCGCCCCCAGCATGGCGGGCCAAGACCTGGCCCGCGTGGTCAGCCGCACCGACGAAACCGATTGGACGGAGGGCGAGTGGGCCCTAGGCGAGGGCTTCACGCAGCCGGCACAGCGGCCCTGGCACGTGGTGGCGTACGACTTCGGCGTCAAGCGCAACATCCTGCGCATGCTCACCTCCCGCGGCTGCCGCGTGACGGTGGTGCCGGCGCAAACGCCGGCCGCGCGCGTGCTGGAACTGGCCCCGGACGGGGTGTTTCTGTCCAACGGCCCGGGCGACCCGGAGCCTTGCGACTACGCCATCGCCGCCACGCAAGAGCTCGTGGGGCGCGGCATTCCCACCTTTGGCATTTGCCTGGGCCACCAGATCCTGGCCCTGGCCAGTGGCGCCAAAACTTACAAGATGAAGTTCGGCCACCATGGCGGCAACCACCCGGTGAAGGACCTGGACAGCGGCCGCGTGAGCATCACCAGCCAGAACCACGGCTTCGCGGTGGACGCCGACACCCTGCCGGCCACGCTGCGCGCCACCCACATCAGCCTGTTCGACGGCAGCCTGCAAGGCATCGCCCGCACCGACCAACCCGCCTTCAGCTTCCAGGGCCACCCCGAAGCGAGCCCGGGGCCGCACGACATCGGCACCCTGTTCGATCGTTTCGTTGCCCTGATGGAGAACAACAAATGAACCCCCACGCTCACCTTCGTTCGCTGCCCCCCGAGGGGGCGAGGTACTCCTTTGGGGCGGCCCGGCAGGAGTCCCTGAATGCCTAAGCGCCAAGACCTCCAAAGCATCCTGATCATCGGCGCCGGCCCCATCGTCATTGGGCAGGCCTGCGAGTTCGATTACTCCGGCGCCCAGGCCTGCAAGGCCCTGCGCGAAGAGGGCTACCGCGTCATCCTGGTCAACAGCAACCCGGCGACCATCATGACCGACCCGGAGACGGCCGATGCGACCTACATCGAGCCCATCACCTGGCAGGTGGTCGAGAAGATCATCGCCAAGGAGCGCCCCAACGCCATCCTGCCCACCATGGGTGGCCAAACGGCGCTGAATTGCGCGCTCGACCTGCACCGCGAAGGCGTGTTGGCCAAGTACGGCGTGGAGATGATCGGCGCCAACGAACACGCCATCGAAAAGGCCGAGGACCGCAGCAAGTTCAAAGATGCGATGACCAAGATCGGGCTCGATTCCGCCAAGAGCGGCATCGCGCATTCGCTGGACGAGGCTTGGGCCGTGCAGCGGCGCATCCAGGCGGAAATTGGCGGCGGCGGCTTCCCCATGGTCATCCGCCCCAGCTTCACGCTGGGCGGCAGCGGTGGTGGCATCGCCTACAACCCGGAGGAGTTCGAGGAGATCTGCAAGCGCGGCTTGGACCTGTCCCCCACCAACGAGTTGCTGATCGAAGAGAGCTTGCTGGGTTGGAAAGAGTACGAGATGGAGGTCGTGCGCGACCGTGCTGACAACTGCATCATCGTGTGCTCGATCGAGAACCTGGACCCGATGGGCATCCACACCGGCGACTCGATCACCGTGGCCCCGGCGCAAACGCTGACCGACAAGGAGTACCAGCGCCTGCGCAATGCGTCCATCGCCATCCTGCGCGAGATTGGCGTGGACACCGGCGGCTCCAACGTGCAGTTCTCGATCAACCCGGCCAACGGCCGCATGATCGTCATCGAGATGAACCCGCGCGTGTCGCGCTCGTCCGCCCTGGCGTCCAAAGCCACGGGCTTCCCGATCGCCAAGATCGCCGCCAAGCTGGCCGTGGGCTACACGCTGGACGAGTTGAAGAACGACATCACCGGCGGCGCCACGCCGGCTTCGTTCGAGCCTTCGATCGACTACGTCGTCACCAAGATCCCGCGTTTTGCCTTCGAGAAGTTCCCGATGGCCGACTCGCGCCTGACCACCCAAATGAAGTCGGTGGGCGAGGTGATGGCCATGGGCCGCAGCTTCCAGGAGAGCTTCCAGAAGGCACTGCGTGGGCTGGAAACGGGCATCGACGGCCTGACGCCCAAGAGCAACGACCGCGACGAAATCCTGGAGCAGATTGGCGAGGCCCGGCCCGACCGCATCCTCTACCTGGCCGACGCCTTCCGGGTGGGCATCCCCTTTGGCGACATCCAGCGTGAAACCTCGATCGATCCCTGGTTCTTGCGCGAGATCGCCGAAATCATCGAGGCCGAGCAGCGCTTGGCGGGCCGCACGCTGGTCAGCCTGAGCGCCGCCGAGCTGCGCGCCTACAAGCAGCAGGGCTTCAGCGACAGGCGCTTGGCCGCGTTGCTGGGCACCAACCAGCACGCCGTGCGCGCCCAGCGTCACGCCCTGAATGTGCGACCCGTTTACAAGCGCGTGGACACCTGCGCGGCCGAGTTCGCCACCGAAACCGCCTACCTCTACTCGACCTACGACGAGGAGTGCGAGGCAGAGCCCAGCGACAAGAAGAAGATCATGGTGTTGGGCGGTGGCCCCAATCGCATCGGTCAGGGCATCGAGTTCGACTACTGCTGCGTGCATGCGGCCATGGCGATGCGCGAAGACGGGTACGAGACCATCATGGTCAATTGCAACCCGGAAACCGTTTCGACCGACTACGACACCAGCGACCGCCTGTACTTCGAGCCCGTCACGCTGGAGGACGTGCTGGAGATCGTCGACAAAGAAAAGCCCGCCGGCGTCATCGTGCAGTACGGCGGTCAGACGCCCCTCAAGCTCGCCTTGGACTTGGAGCGCGCCGGCGTGCCCATCATCGGCACCAGCCCCGACAGCATCGACGTGGCCGAAGACCGCGAGCGCTTCCAACAGTTGCTTCACGCGCTGGGCCTGAAGCAGCCGCCCAACCGCACCGCGCGCACGGAAGACGCCGCGCTGCAACTGGCCAACGAGATCGGCTACCCCCTGGTGGTGCGCCCCAGCTACGTGCTGGGCGGCCGCGCGATGGAAATCGTGCATGGCGACAAAGACCTGGAGCGCTACATGCGCGAAGCGGTGCGCGTGTCCGACAAGAGCCCCGTGTTGCTGGACCGCTTCCTGGAGGACGCGGTCGAGGTGGACGTCGACTGCATCAGCGACGGCAGCGCCAGTGACGATGGCGTGCTGATCGGCGGCATCATGGAACACATCGAGGCCGCCGGCATCCACAGCGGCGACTCGGCCTGCTCGCTGCCGCCCTACACCTTGGCGGCCGACTTGCAGGACGAGTTGCGTCGCCAGACGGCAGCCATGGCCAAGGCGCTGAAGGTGGTGGGCCTGATGAACGTGCAGTTCGCCATCACCGGCGACGTGACGCGGGGCCTCGCGGCCTGCACCGTCTATGTGCTCGAGGTGAACCCGCGCGCCTCGCGCACCGTGCCTTTCGTCAGCAAGGCCACGGGTCAGCAGCTGGCCAAGATCGCGGCTCGCTGCATGGCGGGCGTGAAGCTCAAGGACCAGCGCAGCCTGGGCGGCCTGCCGCCGCGGGAAATCACGCCGCCGTACTACAGCGTCAAAGAAGCGGTGTTTCCCTTCAACAAGTTCCCGGGCGTGGACCCCATCTTGAGCCCGGAAATGCGCTCCACCGGCGAGGTGATGGGGGCCGCCAAGACCTTCGGCGAGGCCATGCTCAAGAGCCAGATCGGCGCCGGCTCCCGTCTGCCGCGCAGCGGCAACGTGTTGTTCACCGTGAAGAACGCCGACAAGGCGCGCGCGGTGGCTTGCGCGAAGGACTTGCATGCGCTGGGCTTCGGCGTCTACGCCACGCGCGGCACGGCCGACGCCATCGAGGCCGCCGGCGTGCCGGTCAAACGCATCAACAAGATCAAGGAAGGGCGCCCGAACATCGCCGACGCGATCAAGGGCGGTGAAATCCAGCTGGTGTTCACCACCGTGGACGAAACCCGCACCGCCATCGCCGACAGCCGCTACATCCGCCAGGCCGCCTTGGCCGCCCGCGTGACCTACTACACCACCATGGCCGGCTGCGAGGCCGCGGTGGAGGGCATGAAGCACCAAGACGGCCTGCTGGTTCGGGCTTTGCAGGAACTCCACGCCGAGCTGGCCTAAACTCAGGCCCAACACCATCCACGCCGCCGCCCCGGCCCGCCGGGGCGGCGGCTTGCTTTTGACCGAACGCCCATGAGCACCAAGATCCCACTCACCGTCCGCGGCGCCGAGAAGCTGCGCGAAGAACTCCAGCGCCTCAAGCACGTGGAGCGCCCGGCCGTCATCCAGGCCATTGCCGAAGCCCGCGCCCAGGGTGACTTGAGCGAAAACGCCGAGTACGACGCGGCCAAGGACAAACAAGGCTTCATCGAGGGCCGCATCCAGGAGATCGAGGGCAAGCTGTCAGCCGCCCAAATCATCGACCCCACCACCCTGGACGCCGGCGGGAAGGTGGTGTTTGGCGCCACCGTCGACCTCTCCGACGATAGCAACGGCCAGGAAGTGACCTACCAAATCGTGGGCGACGATGAGGCCGACCTGAAGGAGGGCAAGATCTCGATCAGCTCGCCCATCGCCCGGGCGCTGATCGGCAAGGAAGCCGGCGACGTGGCCGAAGTGCAGGCCCCGGGTGGCGTGCGCGCCTACGAAATCGTCGAGGTGCGCTACGAATAAGCTGGCCAGCCTGCTGGCCGCGGCTTGGCTGGGGCAGTTGTTGGCGGTGGCCTTGATGGCCGCCCCCAACGCCTTTGCCACCTTGGCGAGGCCCGAGGCCGGCGCCTACGTCGGCCGGTTGTTCCTGTTGGATGCGCGCACCAGCCTGGTGCTGGGCGTGCTGTTGCTGCTGATCGAGCAGCGCCGTCAGCGCGAAGCCCACCCGGAGCGCCTGCGCTTCGGGGCGCGCCTGTGCTGGCCTATCGCGGCGCTGTTCTTCACCGTGCTGGGGTTTGATGGCCTCCGGCCCGCCATGGAGGCGGCTCGCGCAGGCCAGGGGCCGGCCTCATTCGCGCTGTTGCACGGCCTGTCGATGGCCTGCTTTGCGGCCAAGATCGCCTGCGTGGCGGCCTTGGCCTGGGCGAGTCTTACTTCTTCGAGCTCTTCTGGCGCGGCGCCTTCGCGCGCTTGACCAGGCCACCGGGCGTGACGCGCTCGTTGCCCAGCAGCCGAACCTTCTTCACCTGAGGGCGGCGGTTGGCGCTCTTGGCGGCGGTGACGATCTTGACGATGCGGGGTCCCGGCTTGGCATCGTCGCGCTCGGTCTTGGTCTTTTCCGGCATGGGGCGCCAGATCACGAACAGCTTGCCGATGTGCTGCACCGGCGCGGCATCCAGATCGTGGCAGAGCTGCACGAAAGCGGCGTCGCGGGTGGCGCGGTCGTCGATCATGGCGCGCACCTTGATCAAGCCGTGGGCGTTGAGCGCCGCGTGGGCCTCCTTGGTGACGGCGCCGGTCAGGCCGTCGCCCCCGATCATCACCACGGGTTCCAGGTGGTGCGCCTGAGCGCGCAGCTCGCGCCGCTGGGCGCTCGTCAAGGTCAATGCAGTCATTGCGGGATTATCGTTGGGGCATGAAGGTTCAAACCAAGAGCAAGAAGGTCAACAAAGCGTGGTTGAACGACCACGTCACGGACCCCTACGTCCGTTTGGCCCAAAAGGAAGGCTATCGCTCGCGGGCGGCCTACAAGTTGAAGGAAATCGACGAGGCCATGCACCTCATCAAGCCAGGCCAGGTGGTGGTGGACCTGGGTGCGGCGCCCGGCGCCTGGAGCCAGTACCTGCGCCGCAAGTTCGCCCCCAAGGCGGTGGGGCAGGGCGGTGCGGCGGTGGGGGCCTTGGACGGGCGCATCGTGGCGCTGGACTTGCTGGACTTTGAGCCCATCGAAGGCGTGCAGTTCATCCAGGGCGACTTTCGCGAGCAGGCGGTGGCCGACGAACTGGCGGCCTCGCTGGACGGGGCCGCGGTGGATGTGGTGGTGTCCGACATGGCCCCCAACCTCTCCGGCATTGGCGCCGCCGACGCGGCTCGGGTCGAGCACCTGGTCGAGCTGGCGATCGAGTTTTGCACCCAACACCTCAAACCCGAGGGCAGCTTGGTGTGCAAGGTGTTCCACGGCAGTGGATACGACGCTTTGGTGAAACGATTCCAGGCGGCTTTTCAAACCGTCAAGCCCCTGAAACCCAAGGCCAGTCGCGACCGTTCGTCGGAAACCTTTCTCATCGGGCGGCGATTGCGTCTTGGGGGTCGTTCGGGGGCTTGAACTCCCTAGAATCGACCGCATCTCCGGCATCTCCCCTCGGACCGGGGTTTGGAAGGATTGCGTTGTGAATAACCCGTGGTTTTCGAAAATCGCCGTTTGGGCGGCGCTGTTGTTGGCGCTGTTCATGGTCTTCAAGACCTTCAACCAAGCGGCCACGCGTGGGGACACCATCATCTACTCGGACTTCTTGAAGCAGGTTCGCTCGGGCGAGATCGTCAGCGTGCAGATTCAAGAAGGCCCTGGCAACGTGGAGATCACTGGCAAGACGGCCAGCGGCGGTACCGTGCGCACCGTGGGCATGGCGCGCGATCTGGGCCTCGCGGGCGACCTGCTGCAGAGCAAGGTGCAGGTCGAGGTCAAGCCTCGCGAAGAGCAGTCGCTGTTGATGACCATCCTCATCAGCTGGGGGCCGATGTTGCTGCTGGTGGGCATTTGGGTGTACTACATGCGCCAGATGCAAGGCGGCGGCAAGGGTGGGGCGTTCAGCTTCGGCAAGAGCAAGGCCCGGATGTTGGACGAAAACAACAACAGTACGACCTTTGCTGACGTGGCGGGCTGCGACGAGGCCAAGGAAGAGGTCAAGGAATTGGTCGACTTCCTCAAGGACCCGCAGAAGTTCCAAAAGTTGGGCGGTCGCATCCCGCGCGGCGTCTTGCTGGTCGGCCCCCCAGGCACCGGCAAAACGTTGCTGGCCAAGGCCATCGCCGGCGAGGCCAAGGTGCCCTTCTTCACCATCTCGGGCTCCGACTTCGTGGAGATGTTCGTCGGCGTGGGCGCGGCCCGGGTTCGCGACATGTTCGAACAAGCCAAGAAGAACGCGCCCTGCATCATCTTCATCGACGAAATCGACGCCGTGGGTCGCCATCGCGGCGCCGGCTTGGGCGGTGGCAACGACGAACGCGAGCAGACGCTGAACCAGATGCTGGTCGAGATGGACGGCTTCGAGACCAACCTGGGGGTGATCGTGATGGCGGCCACCAACCGGCCCGACATCCTCGACCCGGCCCTGTTGCGCCCGGGCCGCTTCGACCGTCAGGTGTACGTCACGCTGCCCGACATCCGCGGCCGCGAACAAATCCTCAACGTGCACATGCGCAAGGTGCCCCTGGGCGGCGATGTGAAGGCCGAGGTCATCGCACGCGGCACGCCGGGCTTTTCGGGGGCCGATTTGGCCAACCTCGTCAACGAGGCCGCCTTGTTTGCCGCCCGCCGCAGCGCCCGCATCGTCGAGATGATCGACTTCGAACGGGCCAAGGACAAGATCATCATGGGCGCCGAACGCCGCTCGATGGTCATGGACGAGGAAGAGCGCCGCAACACGGCCTACCACGAGGCCGGGCACGCGCTGATCGGCCGTTTGCTGCCCAAGCTGGACCCGGTCCACAAGGTCACCATCATCCCGCGTGGCCGTGCGCTGGGCGTTACCGTTTCGTTGCCTGAAAAGGACCGCTACAGCACCGACAAGATTCGCATGCTGAGTACCCTGTCCATGCTCTTCGGCGGTCGCATTGCCGAAGAGGTGTTCATGGGCCAGATGACCACGGGCGCCAGCAACGACTTCGAGCGCGCCACCGCCATCGCTCGCGACATGGTGATGCGCTACGGCATGACCGACAGCCTGGGGCCGATGGTCTACGCCGAGAACGAGGGCGAGGTCTTCTTGGGCCGTTCGGTCACGCAGACCAAGAACATCTCTGAAGACACCATGCGCAAGGTCGATGCGGAGGTGCGCCGCATCATCGACGAGCAGTACGCCATCGCGCGCAAGCTCATCGAAGAGCACGCCGACAAGATGCACGCCATGGCCAAGGCCTTGCTCGATTGGGAAACCATCGACGGCGAGCAGATCGACGACATCATGTCCGGCCGGCCACCCCGTCCCCCAAAGGAAAGCAGCGGGGGCTCGGGCCCGTCGTCCGATGCGCCCAGCGGGGGCAGCGCGGTGAGCGATGCCGGGGCCAGCACGGCCACCGCCTGACCCGACCGATTCGCCATCGTTCACCATGCAAGGGCCCTCCGGGGCCCTTGTTGTTCACGGAGCGTCTTGTGCACTGGACCACCGCCCGTTTCACGTTGGACCTGAGCGAGCCCCGGGTCATGGGCATCGTCAACCTCACGCCGGACTCGTTTTCCGATGGCGGGGCTTGGGGCGATGCGCGCGCCGCCCTCCACCACGCCGAGTGTTTGTTGCGCGAGGGTGCCGAGGTGTTGGACTTGGGCGCCGAATCGAGCCGACCTGGGGCGCCGCGTGTGGACGCCGACACGGAATGGGAGCGCCTGGCGCCGGTGTTGCGCGAGGCGGTGCGCATGGGCGTGCCTGTTTCTGTCGACACCTGCAAGCCGGCGGTGATGCGCCGCGCGATGGATGTTGGGGCTGACGCGATCAACGACATTCAGGCCTTGCAGGCCCCGGGGGCTCTCGAGGCCGTGGCGGCCTATCCGCAGGTGGGCGTTTGTTTGATGCACATGCGGGGCGACCCCGGCAGCATGCAGCAGCTCACGGCGTACGACGACGTGGTGGGCGAGGTGCGAGCCGCGCTGGAGCATGTGGCCCATCGCGCGCAAGCAGCGGGCGTGGCCGCCGATCGGATCGTGCTTGACCCCGGGTTTGGCTTTGCCAAGACGCCGGCGCAGAACCTGACTTTGCATGCGGCCTTGCCGCGCTTGCTGGACTTGGGCTTTCCCGTGCTGGCGGGTTGGTCGCGCAAGTCGACCCTCGGTTGGGTGACCGGGCGCCCCGTCGGCGAGCGCTTGGCGGCCAGCCTGGCGGCGGCTTTGTCTGCCGCGGTCGCCGGCGCCCGGCTGCTGCGCGTGCACGACGTGGCGGCCACGGTGGACGCGCTGCGGGTGTGGAGGGCTGCGGGACAATGGCCGGCACAAGCAACCCCAGGGAACTCCAAGAGATGAGCAAGCGTCAATACTTCGGCACCGATGGCATCCGCGGCACGGTGGGCCGCCCCCCGATCACGGCCGATTTCGCCCTGCGTTTGGGCCAAGCCGTGGGCCAAGTGCTGCGCCGTGCCGCCCCGGGCCGTCACCCCACCGTGCTGATTGGCAAGGACACGCGCATTTCGGGCTACATGCTGGAATCCGCCCTGGAGGCGGGCTTGGTCTCGGTCGGCGTCAACGTCCTGCTCACGGGGCCCC
>NZ_JAPZSY010000115.1 GCF_027532025.1 Inhella sp.
TGGGTCACTCAGGACACCCGCCGGTGTCCGCGATCAGGATGGAACGCTGTCCGCCTTCAGCGTGGAACGGTGTCCGCCATCACGGTGGAATGCTGTCCGCCATCACAGCGGAATGGTGTCCGGGATGGCGTGGAATACGCAGTCAGCCCGCCGTCAAGGGGGAGTCAACGGAGGCCCCATCACTTGCATGCCATGCGCGGCAAACAGCGCGGCGCCGGCCTGCGGCTCGGGGGGGCCTGGAAGCTGAGCCAGCGCGCGGAAGAAGTCCTCCATCGCGCCGGCCGGCGTGTAGAGGTAACACAGACGCCCGCTTGAACTGAGCTGACAAAAGCTATGAGGCACCCGACGAGGCAAAAAGATGCTGTCCCCTTCCCCAAGGTCGAACTGGTCGTCGCCACACTGAAAGCGATACCGGCCCGCCTTCACGATGAAGACCTCGTCTTGGTCATGGTGCATGTGCAAGGGAGGGCCGCCTGGTGAGTGGCCTTCCCAAGTCATCACACTCAAGGCGCCACCTGTATCGGCTGCTGCGACCTTGAGCGTCCAAACATCAGGCCCAATGGCCAAGGGTTCGCCGCAACGGCTGTGGCCCTTTGGCACGATCAAAGCACGAGCGGGTGAAGCAGCATCGGCCATAAGAAAACTCCGTCCAAGCGATGGCTCGCAGCATGGCAGCAACGACGGAACCGCGCTGGTAAAAATCGGACAGGCATCAGGGGGAACAATTGCCTCATGCAATGCCCCTGCACACCCGCCCGCGCTTACCAAGATTGCTGCGGCGCCCACCACACCAGCTTTGCCCAAACCGGCCGCCTCACCGCCCCCACGGCCGAGGCGCTGATGCGCAGCCGCTACAGCGCCTTCGTGCTGGACTTGCGCGACTACCTGCTGGCCAGTTGGCACCCCAGCACGCGCCCGGGACAGTTGGAAGCGCCTGAAGCCGGCTTGAAGTGGCTGGGGCTTGAGGTCAAGGCGCAGCAAGAGAAAGACGACACCGCCACCGTCGCCTTCGTGGCCCGCAGCAAGCTGGGCGGCAGGGCGCACCGGCTGGTCGAGACCAGCCGCTTCGTGCGCGAAGACGGGCAATGGTTCTACGTGGACGGCGACCTTGCTTGAGGCCCTGTTCGAGGACGTTTGGCTGCTGGCCATCGCCAAGCCGCCGGGCTTGTTGACGCACCGCACGCCCCTCGACGCCCACGAAACCACGAGCGCGCACGAGCAGGCCGAAGCCCAGTGGGGGCAGCGCTTGTGGCCCGCCCACCGCCTGGACAAGGGCACCAGCGGCGTGTTGCTGTTCGCCCGAGATGCCGAGACGGCCAGCCGCCTGGGCGCAGCGTTTTCGGCGGGCATCGTGGACAAGCGCTACCGCGCCTGGGTAAGAGGCTGGCCGGCGACCGACTCAGGCCGTGTCGATCACCCCCTCGCGCGCGACCCCGAGCGCGCCAGCGCGGGCCAAGCGCACGCCGAGGCGAACACCGATTGGCAGGTGCTGCAGCGCCTGGAATGGCCCCTGCGCACCCACCCCGACTTCGCCAGCACCCGCACCGCCGTGTTGGCGCTGACGCCGCACCAGGGGCGACGGCATCAGTTGCGGCGCCACTGCAAGCACCTGGGCCACCCCATCGTGGGCGACGCCACGCACGGCAAGGGAGCGCTCAACCGCGTCCTGGCCCAGCACCTGGGCCTGCAGCGCTTGTGGCTGCATGCCGAAGTCCTGGGGCTGCGCCACCCGCTGACAGACCTGCCCCTGGCGCTGCACGCGCCCATGGGGCCGGAGTGGCAGGCGATCGTTTAGACGCCCTTCAGCGCCTGGGCCGTCGTGGTCAAAGCGGCTTGCAACGCCTCGGGCAGCTCAGCGTCGTTGCCATCCCAAGCCTGCAAGCCGTCGGCCAGCGGTGCCGCCCCCAGGCTGCGGGCCAGCATGGCCACGCGTTGCGCGGCGACTTGGCGGGCTGCCCCCGTCGGCGCCCGCGCCAACTCCTGGCGCAAGGCCAACAAGGCAGGCGCCATCAGCCGTGCCGTTGTGCCGTAGTGCCGGCCCAAGCGGACCTGCGCCGCGGCGCGGTCGGGCAACGGGTCGGGCAACGGGTCGGACAAGCGGTCCGGCGAGCGGTCCGGCAAGGCGTCGCTCAGCGCATCGGGCACGGTGGGCCGTTCGGCGTCGGTTTCGGCGTCGCCTTCGGCCACGTCGATGCGCCCCGGTGCGGGCACCGCTTGCAGCACGCCCAACCACGCCCGCTCGCCGTCGCTGGTGGCCCGCGGCTCGGCGCGGCAGCGCACCCACACCGCGGTACCCAGCGCGGTGCGCAGCGGCAGCGTCAGGTCCCAGCCCTGGGCGTCTTCGGCCAGCGCGTCATCCAGCGCGTTTTGAAGGCGGCGTCGCTGAACGTCGTCGGCCACTTGGTGCACGAACTGGCCCCACCCCATCTCGCCCGCCTGAGCAGGCCGGCCCTGCAGGTGGAAGAACTGCGGCGAAGCCTGCATCAACAGGTTGCTCTCCTCCAGACGGAAGGTGGCCGCGCCATGCAGGGCCTCGCCATCGCGCAAGAGCTGCCATTGGGTCTGCAGGCCCTGCGCGGCCTCACCCACGCGCTGGACCGTGCCCGCCAAGCGCTCGGCCTGCCCATCGGCACCGTAGGCGACAACCGCGGCCTTGATCCACACCGCCTGCCCCTCTTCGCCCCCAGGGGCACGCAAACGCAGCACCACGTCCCGGTGCGTGGCCGTGCCAGCCAGCAAGCCCAAAAACTGCGCACGGGCCAGGGCCCAATCGTCGGGGCTCAGCCAGTCGGCCCATTGCGCGACCGGTCGCCCCCCCAGCACCACCGCAGCAGCCGGCCCCGTCAATCGGATGGCGGCTGCGTCCATGGTCACTTGCTGGCTGCGCAAGTCGGCTTGCCAGGTGCCGGTTTGCGCAGCCTCCAGGCCCTCGTGCAGGGCGTTGACCTCGTCGTGCAGGCGGTCGAGTTGGGCCTCGGCTTCGGCGCGGGCTCTGGCCATCGCGTGCTGTTCGGCGTCCCAGCGGGCTTGCTCCTGAAGCCAAGCGGCATGCTCGTTCTCGCGGCGCTGGCGCTCGGCCTCCAACTGCGTCAAGAGTTCGTCGTGCAGGCGAGCAGACTGGGCCTGCTGCGCGACCCGTTCGCGCTCGGCCCGCGCCAAGGCCTCGCCATCCAGCGCCAACACCACCGCCCCCAGCCAGCGGTCGCGGGTGTCGCGCAACGGCTGCATTTCCACCTGCCATGCCAAGGGGTTGCCGTGCAGGTCGAAGCCGTCGCAAGCCAGGGCGAGCGCCTGACCTTGGCCCACGGCCTGCTCCAACTCGGTGCGAGCCTCGCCCTCGGGCAGCCCGAGCACCTGGACCAACTCGCGCCCGATGGCCTGCGGGCCGTGACGATCGGTGCGCTGAGAAAGCGCGGCGTTGACCCAGTTGACCCGCCCCCGAACGTCCAGGGTGAGCACCGGTTGCTGCGTCAAGGCCGCCACCTGGGCCTGCCGGTCCAGCGCCTTCATGCGCCGCCGTGCCGAAGCCCGCGTGCCCATCCACACGACCAGGCCCCAAAGCCAACCGGCCAGCGCCAGCAAGGCCAAGGCCCAGGCCTCGTGTTCGGGCGAGGGCGGCCACACCAACAGCCGCCCCAAGCTCCACCAAGCGGCCAAGGCCGCAGCACCCACCGCCACCAGGCCAACACCGGCCACGATCAAGGCGCCCCACACAGCACGGGCTTTCATGCGTTCACATCCCCCACGCAAACCAGCTTGGTGTCGAGGTATTCCTCCAGCCCATGGTGTCCTCCTTCGCGACCGAAGCCGCTTTGCTTGACGCCCCCAAAAGGCAACTCCGCGCTGCTGATGAGCCCGGTGTTGACCCCGACCATGCCGTACTCCAAGGCTTCGGCCAGACGGATGACGCGTCCGATGTCGCGGCTGTAAAAGTAAGCCGCGAGGCCGTACTCGCTGGCGTTGGCCAGAGCCAAGGCCTGGGCCTCGGTGTCGAACCTGAGCACAGGCGCCACCGGGCCGAAGGTTTCTTCCACGGCGCAGCGCATTTTGGGAGTGACCCCGACGAGCAGCGTGGGCTCGAAGAAGGTGGGGCCCAGGTCACCCCGCACCTGCCCGCCCACACGAGCCGTGGCGCCCAGGGCCAGGGCATCGTCCACATGGGCCTTGACCTTGGCCAGCGCCGATGCATCGATCACCGGGCCCACTTGCACCCCCGCTTGGGTACCCGGGCCCAGGTGCAAGGCGGCCACGCGCTCCGCCAAGCGTTCGACAAAGGCGTCGTGGATGCCGGCCTGCACCAGCAGGCGGTTGGCGCTGATACAGGTCTGCCCGCTGTTGCGGTACTTGGCCTGCACGGCGCCCTCCACGGCGCTGTCGAGGTCGGCGTCGTCGAACACGATGAAGGGCGCATGCCCGCCCAGCTCCATCGACAGGCGCTTGAGCGTGGGCGCGCACTGCGCCATCAGGATGCGCCCCACTTCGGTGGAGCCGGTGAAGCTCAAGTGCCGCACGCCTGGGTGCGCGCACCACACCTGCCCGACGGCGATGGAGTCGTCGGCGTTGGCCGGCAACACGGCCAGCACACCGGCGGGCAGGCCAGCGCGCAGGGCCAACTCGGCACAAGCCAAGGCGGTGAGCGGCGTTTGCTCGGCGGGCTTGACCATCACCGTGCAACCCGCGGCCAACGCGGGGGCCACCTTGCGGGTGATCATCGCCAGGGGAAAGTTCCACGGCGTGATGGCGGCACACACCCCAACCGGCTGGCGCCACACCCATTGGCGCTTGTTGCCGTCGCTGCTGGGGATGGTTTCACCGTACACGCGCTTGCCTTCTTCGGCATACCACTCCAGAAAGCTGGCGGCGTAGCTGACTTCGCCACGCGCTTCGGCCAGGGGCTTGCCCTGCTCGGCGGTCATCAACTGGGCCAGATCGTCGGCGTTTTGGCGCAGCAACTGCGCCCAACGCGACAACAGCAGCCCACGCTCGCGGGCGCTGCGGCTTCGCCAACTGGGCAAGGCACGCTCGGCGGCTTCCACCATCAGGCGCGCCTGGTCGGCGTCGCCGCTGGTGACGTCGGCCAAGTGCGTGCCCGTGGCCGGGTTGTGCACCGCGAAACGGCTAGGGCCGCTCACCCATTCGCCGCCCAACAAGGCGTCGACGCGCAGCAGGCTGGCATCATGGAGGGCTGGCAGCGCCGTGTCGGCTTCGCTCATGGGGGTTCTCCTCGGTGACGAGCCGCGCACTCTAGCCCTTGCGCCGCCCCTTCACGCAACCGACCCGAGCCGAGCCCCGATGAAAGCCGCCGAGATCCGCCGCACCTTCCTGTCGTTCTTTGAAAGCAAAGGCCACGCCGTGGTGGCCAGCTCGCCGGTGGTGCCTGGTGACGACCCGACCCTGCTGTTCACCAACGCGGGCATGAACCAGTTCAAGGACGTGTTCCTGGGCTTCGACAAGCGCCCCTACAGCCGCGCCGCCACCAGCCAGAAGTGCATCCGCGCCGGCGGCAAACACAACGACCTGGACAACGTCGGCTACACCGCGCGCCACCACACCTTCTTCGAGATGCTGGGCAACTTCAGCTTCGGCGACTACTTCAAGAAGGACGCCATTCGCTACGCCTGGGAGCTGCTGACCGTTCACTTCCAGCTGCCGGCGGACAAGCTCTGGGCCACGGTGTACGCCGAAGACGACGAGGCCTACGACATCTGGCTGAAGGACATCGGCCTGCCCGCCGAGCGCATCGTGCGCATCGGCGACAACAAGGGCGGCCGCTACATGTCCGACAACTTCTGGATGATGGGCGACACCGGCCCCTGCGGCCCCTGCTCCGAGATCTTCTTCGACCATGGCCCCGACGTGGCCGGCGGCCCGCCCGGCAGCCCCGAGCAAGACGGCGACCGCTACATCGAGATCTGGAACAACGTCTTCATGCAGTTCAACCGCACCGAAGACGGGGTGATGCACCCGCTGCCCAAGCCGAGCGTGGACACCGGCATGGGCCTGGAGCGCCTGGCCGCCGTGCTGCAGCACGTGCACAGCAACTACGAGATCGACCTGTTTGCGGCGCTCTTGGCCGCCGCCAAACAGGCCGTGGACGAAGCCGGCGCGGGCGACTGCGACGCCAACAGCCCCAGCCTGAAGGTCATCGCCGACCACATCCGCGCCTGCAGCTTCACCGTCTGCGACGGCGTCATCCCCGGCAACGCCGGCCGCGGCTACGTGCTGCGCCGCATCGCCCGCCGCGCCATCCGCCACGGCTACAAGCTGGGCGCGCGCGCGCCCTTCTTCCACAAGCTGGTCAAGGCCCTGGTGGCCCAGATGGGCGAGGCCTACCCCGAGCTGCGTCAAGCCGAAGCCCGCGTGACCGAGGTGCTGCAGCAGGAGGAAACCGGCTTCTTCCGCACCATCGCCAACGGCATGGAGATCCTGGAAGCGGCCTTGGCCAGCGGCCAGGGCGTCGACGGCGACACCGCCTTCAAGCTGCACGACACCTACGGCTTCCCGGTCGACCTGACCGGCGACGTCTGCCGCGAACGCGGCGTGGCCGTGGACGAGGCCCGATTCAACGAGCTGCTGGAAGAGCAGCGCACCCGCGCCCGCGCCGCCGGCAAGTTCAAGATGGCCCAGGGCCTGGCCTACAGCGGCACGCCCACGGCCTTCCATGGGTACGAGCACCTGGTGTGCGAGACCAGCAAGATCACCGCGCTGTACGTGGACGGCAGCGCCGTCGACAAGGCCCAGGCCGGTGACGACGTGGTCGTCGTGCTCGACCACACCCCCTTCTACGCCGAGAGCGGCGGCCAGGTGGGCGACCGCGGCGAGCTGCGCAACGCCACCAGCCGCGTCAGCGTGCACGACACGCTGAAGATCCAGGCCGACGTGTTCGGCCACCACGGCAGCGTGGCCGAAGGCGAGCTGAAGGTGGGCGACGTGCTGGTGGCCCGCGTGGACGGCGACGCCCGCGCCCACACCACCCGCAACCACAGCGCCACCCACCTGATGCACAAGGCCCTGCGCGAGGTGCTGGGCGCCCACGTGCAGCAAAAGGGTTCGCTGGTCAACGCCGACCGCACCCGCTTCGACTTCGCCCACGGCCAGGCCGTGACGGCCGCGCAAATCGCCGAAGTGGAGCGCCTGGTGAACGCCGAGATCCTGGCCAACGCCGCCACCGACGCCGCCGTCATGGCTCTGGAAGACGCCCAGAAGAGCGGCGCCATGATGCTGTTCGGCGAGAAGTACGCCGACACCGTGCGCGTGCTCACCATCGGCAGCAGCAAGGAGCTCTGCGGCGGCACCCACGTGCAGCGCGCGGGCGACATCGGCCTGTTCAAGATCGTGGCCGAAGGCGCCGTGGCCGCCGGCATCCGCCGCGTGGAAGCCGTGACCGGCGCCAACGCGCTGGCCTACCTGCAGACCCTGGAAGACCGCCTCGCTCAGATCGCCAGCCGCCTGAAGGTGGCCCCGGCCGATGCGGGACATCGCGTGGACGCCCTGCTCGACCAGATCAAGCAGCTGGACAAGGAGCTGGCGGCCGTCAAGGGCAAGCTGGCCTCCAGCCAGAGCGACGCCCTGGTCGGCCAAGCCATGGATGTGAGCGGCGTGCGCGTGCTGGCCGCCGTGCTGGAGGGCGCCGACAGCAAGACCCTGCGCGACGCGCTGGACAAGCTGCGCGACAAGCTCAAGAGCGCGGCCATCGTGCTGGCCGCCGTGGACGGCGAGAAGGTCAACCTGGGTGCAGCCGTCACGGCCGACCTGACGGCCAAGATCAAGGCCGGCGAGTTGGTCAGCTTCGTGGCCCAGCAAGTGGGCGGCAAGGGTGGCGGCAAGCCCGACATGGCCATGGCCGGCGGCACCCAGCCTGCGGGCGTGCCGGCGGCGCTGGCCAGCGTCAAAGACTGGATCGCGCAGCGCGCCTGATGGCCGCCGACGCGATCTCGATCCGGCGTCCCACGATGGCCGATGTCGCGGCCATCGTGACGCACGTGGGCGACCCCGCCGTGTTCGGCGGCTTGCTGCAAATGCCCTACCCCACGGAGGCCGCTTGGCGGCAAAGGCTGGAAGACACAATGAAGCTGGGCGCCACTGACCTCATGCTGGTCGCCGAACGCGATGGCGAGTTGGTCGGCTTGGCCGGATTGCACGGGGCGGGCACGTCCCCACGAAGGGCTCACGCGCGCACTCTGGGCTTGTGGGTCGTACCGCACGCGCACAGGCAAGGCGTGGGAAGCGCCCTGATGCAAGCGCTGGTCGATGTGGCCGACCGCTGGATAGGCGCGTTGCGCTTGGAACTGACCGTCAACGCTGACAACGCTGCTGCCATTGCGCTCTACAGGCGCTTCGGCTTTGAGTTAGAGGGCACGCACCGCGGCTACACGCTGCGAGACGGCGTGCTGGTCGACTGCCACGCCATGGCGCGTTGGAATCCGCAACCGCCCACGCGCCCCGGCGCTTGACGATCCAGCCCCAGAAACGACAAAGCCCGGCCAAGCCGGGCTTCTCTCTTTTGGGCCAAGCGACTGCGCCTGGGTTTCAGACCCCGCGCAACCAGCTGCGCAGCGAGAAGCTGAACCAACTGCTCCGTTCGCCCGAGGACGACAGGCTGCCGCCGCCCACGCTGCCACGGTCCAGGGCTTTCGGCTCCATGGCCGTGGGCCGGTCCGTGGAGGCAGCCGCTGCCCCAGTGCCCTCGCGGGCCTCTTGAACCACCTCGGGCGCGCGCGGTGCAGCCGAGGTGCGCTCGGCGGTGTCGGCATTCGAGCGCGCCGCGGGCGTGGCCCCAGGCTTGCCCTCGTCGCTGACGACCGGGGGCGGCACCACCGGGACGGCCGAGGCACGCTTGCCGGTCACCAGCAGGCGGCCCAACTTCACCAGTTCACTGGCTTGCGAT
>NZ_JAPZSY010000122.1 GCF_027532025.1 Inhella sp.
GTCCGAGTGGCAGAGTATTCCAGCGATGGTGAGCCTAGCTGCAGCATGAAGACGCCAACTTTTAGAACGGGATGTCGTCGTCCATGTCGTCGAAGCTGCTTGCCGGCTTGGGGGCCGGCGCGGGCCGCGGGGCGGCTGGCGCGCGGGCCTGGCGCGGGGCGGGGGCATGGCCCCCGTCGTCGTCAGGGGCGCGGTTGAAACCACCGCCCGATTCCTCGCGGCCGCCCAGCAGTTGCATCTGCTCGGCGATGACTTCGGTGGTGTAGTTGTCCTTGCCGTCTTTGTCCTGCCACTTGCGGGTCTTGAGGCGGCCTTCGACGTAAACCGGCCGACCCTTCTTCAGGTACTCGCCGGCAATCTCCGCCAAGCGGTCGTAGAACACGACGCGGTGCCACTCGGTTTCTTCCTGGCGCTCGCCGCTGTCTTTGCTCTTCCAGTTGCGCGTGGTGGCGATGCTGACGTTGCAGACCGCGGCGCCACTGGGGGTGTAGCGCAGTTCGGGGTCGCGACCGAGATTGCCCAGGATGATGACTTTGTTGACCGATGCCATGGCGTGCTCCGCTGTTCAGCGTGAAAAGGAAATGGGGCTCGGGATGATACGGGGCGCTCAGCCGCGGTGGGCCTCGAACAATGAGGGCATGCCCTTGCTGCCCACCCCCGACTTTTCCCGCTTCTACCGCCACGCCGAACTGCTGGACCTGCTGGACGCCTACGCCGCCGCCCGGCCCGATTTGGTCCAGCGCCAGGTCATGGGCCAAAGCTTTGAGGGGCGCGACATCGTTGTGCTGGCCCTGACCCAGCAAGCCACCGGGCCCCATGCCGACAAGCCGGCCTTGTGGGTGGACGGGAACATCCACGCCGCCGAGTTGCTCGCCTCAACCGCGGTGCTGTACTACCTGCACCACCTGTTACAGCAGTACGGCGTCGACCCCGCAGTGACGCAGTTGCTGGACACGCGCACGGTTTACCTGGTGCCTCGCTTGAACCCCGACGGCGCGGAGTTGGCACTGGCCGAGCGCCCCCGTCACATCCGCAGCAGCACCCGCCGTTACCCCCACGACGAATCACCGGTGGCCGGCTTGACGCCGGAGGACATCGACGGCGATGGCCGCATCCTGGCCATGCGCGTGCCCGACCCGCATGGCGGCTGGAAAGCCGACACCCAAGACCCCCGCCTGCTGGTGCCGCGCGAGCCTGGGGAGTGGGGCGGCCGCTACTACCGCCTGATGCCCGAGGGCTTCGTGGCCGGCTTCGATGGCGTGCACATCCAGGTCAACCCCGACCCGGAGGGCCTGGACCTGAACCGCAATTTCCCGGCCGAGTGGCGGCAGGAGTTCGAGCAGGTGGGCGCCGGGCCCTACCCGACCAGCGAGCCCGAGGTGCGGGCCATGGTGGACTTCATCGCCAAGCACCCGAACATCGGCGCGGCGTTCAGCTACCACACGCACAGCGGCGTCATCCTGCGCCCCAGCACTTCGCGCTCCGACGAGGACTTGTTCCAAGAAGACCTGTGGCAGATCCAGCGCCTGAGCGCCTTGGGCACGCGGCACACCGGCTACCCGGCGGTGAGCAGTTGGCACGACTTCCGCTACCACCCCAAGGAGACCATTTCGGGCACGCAGGGCTGGGTCTACGAGCACCTGGGCGCGCTCTTTTGGGTGGTGGAGTTGTGGAGCCCCAACCGGGAGGCCGGCATCACCGGCTACCACTGGACCGACTGGTACCGCGAGCATCCCGTGGACGACGACCGCCGCCTCTTGGCCTGGGCCGACCGCTTGGGCTCGGACACGGCCTTCGTGCCCTGGCGCCCGTTTCAGCACCCGCAGCTGGGGCCGGTGGAGATCGGCGGCTGGGACCTGATGAACTTCTGGCGCAACCCCCCGCCGGCCTTGCGCGAGAAAGAGGTCGAGCGTTTCCCGGCTTGGATGACGCAGGTGGGCCTGAGCTTGCCGCGCCTGACGCTGCTGCGTGCCGAGGTCGAGCGCCTGGGCGACGAGCGCTGGCGCGTGCGCCTGGCCGTGGCCAACGCCGGCTACCTGGGCAGCGCCGTCACCCGGCAGGCCCAGGCGCGTGGCGTGGTGCGGGGCGTGGTCTTCGAGATCGCCGATGCCGATGCCCCCGACCGTGTGCTGACGCTGGCGCCCGGACAGTCGCCCCGCGTGCAGGGCGGCCAACTGGCCGGACATGCCCCGGCCACCAGCCAGCAGTCGTTCCTGCCCAACAAGGCCATCACGGACGACCGTGCGCAGGCGCAGTGGGTCGTGCAGGCTCAGCCCGGGCAGCGTTTGAGACTGACGGCACGCCACCCGCGCGCCGGCGCGGTGGAAACCGTGCTGACCTTGTGAGCCCCCAGGACAATGCCCCCATGCCTTGGACCGCACGCCTGTCGCTCTACCTGGACCTGATCCGCTGGGACCGCCCCGCCGGATGGCTGCTGCTGCTCTGGCCCACGCTGAGTGCTTTGTGGATCGCGGCCGATGGCTTCCCTGGTTGGCACCTGCTGGCGGTGTTCGTCGGCGGCACGGTGCTCATGCGCTCGGCCGGTTGTGCGGTGAACGACGTGGCCGACCGCGACTTCGACCGCCATGTGCAACGCACGGCGCAGCGCCCCGTCACCAGCGGCCGCCTGGGCGTGGGCGAGGCCCTGGCCGTGGGGGCGATGCTGGCGCTGCTCGCCTTCGGCTTGGTGCTGACCACCAATCCGCCCACGCTGCTGATGAGCGTGGGTGCGCTGGCCGTGGCCGTGGCCTACCCGTTTGCCAAGCGGTTCGTGGCCATGCCGCAGGCCGTGCTGGGCGTGGCCTTCAGCCTGGGCATTCCCATGGCGTTTGCCGCCGTGCAGGGCAGTGCGGAGTGGCGCTGGAGCGCCATCCCCGACGCGGTGCCGCTTTGGGCCTGGGGCCTGGTGGCCGCCAACCTGTGTTGGGTGCTGGCGTACGACACCGAGTACGCGATGGTCGACCGCGATGACGACCTGAAGATCGGCATCCGCACCAGCGCCATCACCCTGGGCCGGTGGGACGTGCCGGCCGTGGCCCTGTTTTACGCGCTGTACCTGGCGGGCTGGACCTGGTCGGGCCGGCAATTGGGTCTGGGTGGTGCCTTCTACGTGGGCATGGGGGTGGCCGCGCTGCAGGTGCTGTGGCACTTGCGCTGGATCGCCGACCGCTCGCGCGAAGGTTGTTTTCGGGCCTTCCGGGCCAACCACTGGGTGGGTGCGGCGGCCTTTGCCGGTGGGGTGATCGACCTGGCTGGGCGCTAGCCCTCCAGTCGCGCCTCGGTCGGCGCGTGCTGGGCCCGCCAGCGGCGCCCCAGCTTGTGCCAAGCGTGGGGGATGAGCAAGCGCCAGGGCAGCCGCAGGGTGTGGGCGTGCAGGTACACCACGGCTTGCGCCCAGCGCCGCGTGCGCGTGGCTCGGTGGGGGTGCCAGGTGCCGCCGGCGGTGGCCAACACCGGCCGCCAGAGCGCCACCCGCAGCCGCGCGGCCAGGCCCAGCCGCGGCCAATGCGTCACGGGCTGCCCCAACAGATCGGCCCTCAGGGCTTGGGTGAGGAACCAGACTTCGGCCAGCCCCAGGGCTTCGGCGCGCGCCGTGACTTGGGCCTCGAAGTCAGCCGCCGTCTGGCGATGGTGATCCAGCAGGCTTTGCACGTCGAGCAGGTCGCGCAGGCTGCGGTCGCTCTCGCCACCGAGGCGCTGGTGCAGGGCGCTGTGCAGCACGAGGTCGGTGGGCTGCAGGGTGCGCAGTTGGCGGTAGCCAGGCAGCACGGGCGCCTCCGCCAGCAGGCGCTCGGTGTCGACGGGGAAGCGGCCCAGCGGTGGCGCGATGGCATGGTGCAAGTCCACCGTGCTGCCTCGCCGCACGTGCGTCACCGGGGGCACTTCGTGCGACCACTCGCGGTAGAAGCGTTCGTCGTGCGGGTCCTCGTGGGGCTGCCCGATCCAGCCGGCGGCGAGCAGCGCCCCCTCCACCCGGGCGAGGTCGCGCCGCCGCACCAGCAGGTCGAGGTCGCCAAAGCTGCGCAGCCGCGCCGTGGGCAGGTCGAGCGCCAGGTAGGCCGCGCCCTTGAGCAGCACCCAGGGCACGTCCAGGGGCTCCAGGGCGTGGGCCAGGTGGGCGATCTCGCGGCGCAAGTGGCGCACGCGCTGGGCTTGCACCGCCAAAGCGGCTTCCAGGTGCGCCTGGGCCGCAGCGGGCCGCGGCCGCTCCCGCGTGCGGTCGGCCAGCAGCGCCAGCAGCCCGCTGGTCCGCGCCTCGGCCACGCGCTGGCCCCAGGCGGCAGGCGATGGCGGCTGGGGGGCGCCCGGCCGGCACAGCAGTTCGCGCAAAGGGTCGGCATCCGAGGGCTGGGGCGATGCGTCGCTGTCGGGGGCGATGGCAGGGGTGTTGGCCGGTGTGGGCGTCGATGTTGGCGTCCAAGCGGGGACGGGGACGGACTCGGGTTCCACCAGGGGGTCAACGCGGGTGAGTTGCTCGATGGCCGCCAGCGCGGCGTCGAGCGAGCCGTAGGCGACGTGGTGGCAGGTGCTTTGCGCCAGCAAGCCGGTCAGTGCGCGGAAGGCCGGCAGGCCCAGGGGCTCGGCGTTGAAGCTCTGCCCCATCAAGTCCAGCAGCGCGGACGGCCTGGGCAAGGGGGTGATGGCGGTGTCGGCCCCGGCCTGGAACTGCGGGAACACGACCCAGGCCGGCGAGGCCGGCTCGTCCATCGCGGCCACGTGCTCGCGCAGGGGCTGCAGGTGGGCGATGCTGCCTTTGACGGTGTCGTGCGTGACGGCGGTGAAGCGGGCGCGAGGGTCGAAGTCGCGGATCAAGTCGATGGAGCGGTTTTTCAGGCTGACGCCGCGCACCAGGGGCCACAGGCGCAGGCTGCCGTCCAGGCTGAGCAAGGCCAATTCGTCGGTCAGCAGGCGCCAGCCGCGGAACATGAGGGCGGCGCACAGCGTGCTCTTGCCCGAGCCGGGGGGCGCGGGCAACACCAGGGCTTGCCCGTTGCGCGCCAGCACCGCGGCATGGATCAGCACGCTGTGCTTGACCTGGCTGGCGATGCACCAGTTCATCGCCCACTCCAGCAGCGGATTGCCGTGCGCCAGGGGCATGGCGGCGAAGGGCCTCTCGCCGTCGCACACGAAGCTCAACTGCCAGCCCCCATGCGGCCGCCAGCGGCGCTCGACGAGCAGGTCGAAGTCGACGAAGTCGTCACGGCCCGCCAGGGGGTGACGCCCGTACAGGCAAAACAGGTGTTCGGCGATGGCGGTCGACGGGGCACGCAACCGGAGCACGAAGGGGCCAAAGCGCAGGCACAAGCCCGCCCCGAAAAGCCGGTCCCGGCAGCCGGGCAGCCCCAGGCTGTCGAGCGTGGGGGCGGGCGCGGCCATCATGGGCGCACGGGGGCGATGAGCCCGAGGTCCAGCAATTGCGCCAGCGCGTCGTCGACGGCCTGAGCCTGCTCCTGCGGGTCGTCGTCGGGGTACTCGGCCCCCAGGCGCGCGTGCAGTTCGGCGGCCGTGGCGGGTGTCTTGTTCAGGGCGTAGACGACCGCCCAGGGCAGTTCGGGCAGCAGGTGCAGGCCGTCGTCGCGCAGGTCGAACAGCACCGCCTGCCCGTCGGCGGCGAACACGACCTGCTCGGTCAGGGTGACGGTGTAGCGGAGGTCAGGCTGCGGGGTCATGGCGCCAAAAACAAAGCCGGCCACCTTGCTGGGCCGGCCCGGGTGTCGGCGGGCGCCGACAGGCTCAGACGCGGGTTTCCAAGTAGGCCTTGATGAAAGCCAGCGCGTCGGGGTTTTGGTCGAGGTAGAAACTGGTGACCTGCTGCGCCGACAGGGGGTAGTTGTCGTTGGCGCTGAAGGGGTAGGGCACTTCGTTCGAGCGCGCATTCAGCCAAGCGCCCAACCAGCGGCGGTCGTTGTGGCCGGCAAAGCTGCCCAGGCTCATCACCTCCCACATGGTGGCGACGCGGTTGCCCACGCGCAAGGTTCCGCCGGGCAGGGCTTCGGTGTACGGGCGGTCGGGGAAGGCGGCCATGCCCCCTGTCCAGGCGGCCGCTTTTTTGTGGGGGTTTTGGCCCCACCAGCTGGGGTTGTAGCCGCTGCAGACGGTGCCGCCCGGGGTGCCGCTCAAGAATGCGCCGCCTTTGTACTGCCCGGTCTTCTGGGCATTCTGGAACGACTGCCAGCCCGACAACGAGCAGACGATGACCGGGTACTGGCCCTTGTCGCCGGTGGTGGTGATCAGGCGCTTGCCGCTGGTGGCCATGGCCACCAAAGGCGTGCCGCCCGCCGCGGCGATGCTGGCGCCCTTGAGCAAGGCGCGTCGCTGGGCGGGGGCTGCAGGCGCAGGCGTGACGGGATCGGGCATGAAAGGCTCCAAAAGCGGGTCGGGCGTCTGGCTCGCAGGGGCCGATGCAGCGGCCCGCGGTGCGCCCACGATGACCGGCAGAGTGTTTCACAAGCGCTCGCGGCGGGCGGGTCGCCGCTCCCCCCTGATTCGGTGGCCGGCCCGGCGTCCAGGGCTCAGGGCTGGGCGTCAGGGCCTGGCGTCGAGGGGGCGCCGCCACTGGATGGCCTCGGCCACCGCGGCGCTGTCGATGCGCTCTTGGCCCGCCAAGTCCGCGATGCTGCGGGCCACGCGCAAGACCCGGTGGTAGGCGCGCCCCGACCACCCCAGCTTCGTGGCCGCCTGCTGCAGCAGGGTGCGGGCGGCGGGCACCAAGGGGGCGTGGGCGTCCAAGTCCGCTGGGCCCAGCCCCGCGTTGGGTTTGCCTTGTCGCGCCAGGGCCAGCGCCCTTGCCTGGGCGACGCGGCCGGCGACAAGCTGCGAGCGCTCCCCCGTGGGGGCGCCGTCCAGCTCCGCCGGCGGCAGCACGGGGACGGTGACGGCCAGGTCCATGCGATCGAGCAGAGGGCCTGACAAACGGCCGCGGTATCGGGCAACGGCCTCGGGGCTGCAGCGACAGGCCCGCAGCGGGTTGCCCAAGTGGCCACAGGGGCAGGGGTTCATCGCCGCCACCAACTGAAACCGTGCCGGGAACTCGCTGCTGCGGGCGGCCCGGGCGATCTGCACTCGGCCGGTTTCCAGCGGCTCGCGCAGGGCCTCCAGAGCGGGGCGGGGGAATTCGGGCAACTCGTCCAAAAACAGCACCCCGTGGTGCGCCATCGAGATCTCCCCCGGCCGTGGGGGCGAGCCGCCACCGACCAGGGCCACGCTGCTGGCGCTGTGGTGGGGCGAACGGAAGGGGCGCTGCGCCCAGCGGCGGGGGTCGAACCCGGCTTGCAGCGACCGAACGGCCGCCGCTTCGAGGGCTTCGGCCGGGGCCAACGGGGGCAGCAGGCCCGGCAGTCGCGCCGCCAGCATCGACTTTCCGGTGCCCGGGGGGCCCTCAAGCAGCAGGTTGTGCTGGCCTGCCGCGGCGATCTCCAGCGCCCGCTTGGCACCCGCCTGGCCGCGCACGTCGGACAGATCGAGCGCGGCGGTGTCATCGTCGGGCGCTGGCCAGGGCGTGGCGGCCTGCAGGTCGGTGGCGCCATCCGGCTGCAAGGCGGCCACCACGTCGAGCAGATGCCGGGCCTGCCGGACGGCCAAGCCCGGCACCAGCGCGGCTTCGGCGGCGCTGTCGCCGGGCAGCACCAGCCCGCGCTCGCCACTGCGCGCCGCTAGGGCGTGCGCGAGTGCGCCCCGCACAGGCCGCAAGTCGCCACCCAGCGACAACTCGCCGGCCCACTCCCAGGCGTCGAGGGCGCTGGGATCAATCTGAGCGCTGGCCGCCAGCAAGCCCAGCGCGATGGGGAGGTCGAAGCGGGCGCCCTCCTTGGGCAAGTCCGCCGGCGCGAGATTCACGGTGATGCGCCGGTCGTGCGGGAAACGCAGCCCCGCGCTGGTGATGGCGGCGCGCACCCGCTCCCGGGCCTCCTTCACTTCGGTGTCCGCCAAACCGACCAGCGTGAAGCTGGGCAACCCCGGTGCGAGGTGAACTTCGACGCTGACGGGCAGCGCCTGCAACCCGACGAGGGCACGACTGTGCAACGTGGCCAAGCTCATGGCGCGGCTCCCTTCCCTGTAGTGGGGCGGATTCTGCGCGTCCTGCGCGCTCGTCGGCAGCCTGGCCGCTGCACACAAATGGTGCGTGCTCGGCGTGGCGCGGGGCATGCGGCCCTAAGCCTCCCGTTTTTGGTGCGAAAACCGGGGCCGTGCCCGCGTTTGGGGCTGGCACGGAAGCTGCAGATTCGGGCTGAAAGTTCGACCGGCATCCCGCCATTCCTTTCTTCACCCCCCCCCTTTGGAGCCCCCATGACCCGCGCGCCCATCCTGAACCGCTTGGCCCTTTCCTTCATGGCCGTGGCCGCCACCGCCTTCGCCATGCCCGCCCAGGCCGCCGACACGCTGAGCTTCAACGTGGGCGTCACGTCGGACTACCGCTACCGCGGCATTTCGCAAACCCGTCTCAAGCCCGCTTTGCAAGGCGGCGTGGACTACGCCACCGACAGCGGCTTTTACGTGGGCGCCTGGGGCTCGACCATCAAGTGGATCAAGGACGCCGGGGGCGATGCCAATACCGAGATCGACCTGTACGGCGGCTACAAGACCGAAATCGCCAGCGGGCTGACCTTGGACGTGGGCCTGCTGCAGTACGTCTACCCCAGCAACAAGCTCAACCCCAGCGCCAACACCCTGGAAGCCTATGGCGCTTTGAGCTATGGCCCGGCCACGCTGAAGATTTCGCGCAGCTTCTCCAACCTGTTCGGCTTCGGCAACAGCAAGGGCTCCCTGTACTACGACCTGAGCGCCACCTTCGACCTGGGCAACGGCTTCTCCATCACGCCGCACATCGGTCGTCAAACGGTGAAGAACCTCAGCGCCGCGTCCTACACCGACGCCTCGCTGACGCTCAACAAGGCCATCGACGCGCTGACCCTGAGCATCGGCGTGGTGGACGCCAAGACCGGGGCTTACTTCAGCCCGGTCGGCAACAAAGACCTTGGCAAGCGCGGCGTCGTGCTGGGCGCCAAGTACACGTTCTAAGGAGACCCCCATGAAACTCATCACGGCCGTCATCAAGCCGTTCAAGTTGGACGAGGTGCGCGAGGCGCTCTCGGCCATCGGCATCCAGGGCCTCACGGTCACCGAAGTCAAGGGCTTCGGGCGCCAAAAGGGCCACACCGAGCTCTACCGCGGCGCCGAGTACGTCGTCGACTTCCTGCCCAAGGTCAAGATCGAAGCGGCCGTGGCCGATGGCGTGGTTGACCAAGTGGTCGAAGCCATCGAGAAGGCCGCCCGCACCGGAAAGATCGGCGACGGCAAGGTCTTCGTGCAGTCGCTGGAACAGGTCGTGCGCATCCGCACCGGCGAGACCGGCGACGCCGCCCTGTAAGCCGCCCCACCCCGAACGGAGAACACCCATGAAACAACTCTTTGCCGCCTTGGCATTGGGGCTCAGCTTGCTGGCCCCGGCCTGGGCTCAAGACGCGGCGGCCAGTGCCGTCGATGCCGCCTCGGCCGTGGTCGCCACCGCGGCCCCCGCGGCCGAAGCGGCCTCCGCCGCGCCGGCCGCTGCCCCGGCTCCGCAGATCAACAAGGGCGACACCGCCTGGATGATGGTGGCCACCCTGTTGGTCATCTTGATGACCGTGCCTGGCCTGGCCCTGTTCTACGGCGGCCTGGTGCGCGCCAAGAACATGCTCAGCGTGCTCATGCAGGTGATGGTCACGTTCTCGCTGATCGTCGTGCTGTGGGTCTTGTACGGCTACAGCCTGGCCTTCACCGAGGGCAATGCCTACATCGGCGGCTTCGATCGCGTGATGCTCAAAGGCATTTGGGACAACGTGGCCGGCACCTTCGCGCCTGCTGCCACCTTCAGCAAGGGCGTGTACATCCCCGAGATCGTGTTCGCTGCCTTCCAGGCCACCTTCGCCGGCATCACCTGCTGCCTGATCGTGGGTGCCTTTGCCGAACGCATCAAGTTCAGCGCCGTGCTGGCCTTCTGCGCGATTTGGTTCACGTTCAGCTACCTGCCCATCGCGCACATGGTCTGGTTCTGGATGGGTCCGGACGCCTACAGCAGCGCCGAAGTCGCGGCCGAGATGACCAGCAAAGCGGGCCTGATCTGGCAACACGGGGCGCTCGACTTCGCCGGCGGCACCGTGGTGCACATCAACGCCGCCGTGGCCGGCTTGGTCGGTGCCTACATGGTGGGCAAGCGCGTGGGCTACGGCAAAGAGGCCTTCACCCCGCACAGCCTGCCGCTGACGATGACCGGCGCAGCCCTGCTGTGGGTGGGCTGGTTCGGCTTCAACGCGGGTTCGGCCCTGGAAGCCAACGGCTTCGCGGCACTCGCCTTCATCAACACCTTCGTGGCCACTGCCGCGGCCGTGCTGGCTTGGAGCGTGGGTGAAGCCCTGCACCGTGGCAAGGCCTCGATGCTGGGTGCCGCCTCGGGTGCCGTCGCCGGTCTGGTGGCCATCACCCCGGCCGCTGGCAACGTGGGGGTGGGCGGCGCGCTGATCATCGGTCTCATCGCCGGCTTCGCTTGCCTGTGGGGCGTGACGGGCCTGAAGAAGATGCTCAAGGCCGACGACTCGCTGGATGTGTTCGGCGTCCACGGTGTGGGCGGCATCATCGGTGCGTTGCTGACGGGTGTGTTCGCCAGCCCCAACCTGGGTGGCCCGAGTTTGATGGGCGACTGGGTGACGGCCACCATGGTGACGCCGGAGGCCTATTCGATTGGCAGCCAGCTCTGGATCCAAACCAAGGGCGTGCTCATCACCATCGCCTGGAGCGCCGTGGTCTCGGTCGTGGCCTTCAAGCTGGTGGACTGGACGATCGGCCTGCGCGTCACCGAAGAAGAAGAGCGCGAGGGTCTGGACATCGCCAGCCACGGCGAAACCGCCTACTCCAAGTAATCGAGCCTTCGCTCGCGATCGGCCGCCCTTCGGGGCGGCCTTTTTCATTGCAGGGGCGATCCGCCCAGCGCCAGCATGGCCAGCACCGCCTGCCGCAGCGGCGTGGCCATCACCGGCAAGGGCACGAAGTGGCGCGCCCCAGCCTGCCAAGCACAGGCCCTCTCGGCCGCTTGGCCACGCGCACCCAGCAGCAACAAGGGGGTGATGGCGCGCTCGGGATCGGCCTGCCAAGCGTCGATCAGCGCCAAGGCGTCGGGGTGGCCCCCCAGTTGCAGGTTCAGCACCACCAAGTCGGGCTGCACGGCACGGGCCAAACGCAGCGCTGCTGCGCCGTGATCGGCTTCGAACAGGGCGAGCCCGGCATCGCGCAGTGCTGCCTGCACCGCCCGCCGGGTGGGGGCGTCACCGTCCACGATCAGCACCTTGGGTTTCATGGCGTCAGCATATTGAGCTTGCGCAACTTGGATCAGCCCCCACCTGTGCGGTCGTTCCTAGAATGGGCTGAAGCCCCCCTCCGAAAGCGCCGCTCCATGGTTCCCCACCTCATCACCGCCCTGACGGGCCCCATCAACGAGCTGGAGCAGCGCATCCTGGAGTCCACGCCGGCCATCGAGCGCTGGTTTCGGCTCGAGTGGATGGAGCACACGCCGCCCTTCTACACCTCGGTGGACGTGCGCAACGCCGGCTTCAAACTGGCGCCGGTGGACACCAACCTCTTCCCTGGTGGCTTCAACAACCTCACCGAGGCCATGCTGCCCTTGGCGGTGCAGGCTGCCATGGCGGCCATCGAAAAGATCTGCCCCGAGGCCAAGAACCTGCTTCTGATCCCCGAGAAGCACACCCGCAACACCTTCTACCTGGCCAACGTGGCGACATTGGTGCGCATCTTTCACCAAGCAGGCCTCAACGTCCGCCTCGGCACGCTGGACGAAACCATCACCGCGCCCACGCCGCTGACGCTGGCCGACGGCAGCACCCTGGTGGTGGAGCCCCTGATCCGAAAGTCGGGTCGGGTGATGCTGAAGGACTTCGACCCTTGCACCATCTTGCTGAACAACGACTTGTCCGGCGGCATCCCCAACATCCTGAAGAACATCGAGCAGCAGTACCTGTTGCCACCGCTGCATGCCGGCTGGGCGGTGCGGCGCAAGAGCCAGCACTTCGCAGCCTACGAGGAAGTGGCCAAGAAGTTCGCCAAGCTTCTGGGCATGGACCCTTGGCTGCTGAACCCGATGTTCGAGCAGTGCGGCAGTGTGGACTTTGCCGAGGGCACCGGCATTGAGTGCGTCCAATCCCATGCCGATGCGCTTTTGAACAAGATCCGCCGAAAGTACAAGGACTACGGCATCAACGAGAAGCCCTTCGTGATCGTCAAGGCCGACAACGGCACCTACGGCATGGGCATCATGACCGTGCGCGACGCCAAGGAGTTGGACGCCATCAACCGCCGCACCAAGAACAAGATGTCGGTGGTCAAGGATGGTCAGCAGGTCAACGAAGTCATCATCCAAGAAGGCGTGCCCACTTACGAGCGCGTCAATGACGGCGTGGCCGAGCCGGTGGTCTACATGGTGGACCGTTACGTGGTGGGCGGTTTCTACCGGGTGCATGCCGATCGCGGCATCGACGAAAACCTCAACGCCCCCGGCGCGAGCTTCGTGCCCCTGGCCTTTGCCGAGTCGGCCCACCTGGCCCGCCCCGGCCAGAAGCCCGGCGCCAGCGCCCCCAACCGCTTCTACATGTACGGGGTCGTGGCCCGTTTGGCGATGCTGGCGGCGAGTTATGAGTTGGAGCGGACGGATCCGGAGGCGGAAGACGGCGACGGTATCCCCAACTGATGTGCCTCGCCTTGGGCGGGCATTGGCGTCGAATGCGGCGTGACCTTCGAGGTTTTGCCATGCCGATGCTGCATCGCAGCAATTCGCCCGATCGGGCGCACAATCGAGGCAATTCAACTTGAGCGGCGCCCCGGGGTGCTGTTGTCTTTTTCTTGCACGCTCCCAAACACGGGGTCGATCGATCCCCCGCCGCCCTGGCCGCCTTGAGCTTGGTCGCCCTGGGCGTGGTGTTCGGCGACATCGGCACCAGTCCGTTGTACGCCCTGCGCGAAACCTTTCATGGGGCGCACTTGGCGGTGACCCGGGCCAACGTGCTGGGGGTGTTGTCGCTGCTGTTTTGGACGATGACGGTGGTCGTTTCGTTCAAGTACGTGCTGCTGATCCTGCGAGCTGACAACAACGGCGAGGGGGGGCTGATTGCCATGATGGCGTTGGCCACCCAGGCAGTGAAGGACAAGCCGGTGCTGCGCCGGCGGCTCATGCTGTTGGGTCTGTTCGGCACGGCCATCTTTTTCGGGGACGCTGTCATCACCCCGGCCATGACGGTGCTGGGCGCGGTCGAGGGCATCGATGTGTATGCCCCCGAGTACCACGGGCTGATCGTGCCCGTGACCTTGCTCATCCTCACCGGTTTGTTCGCCTTTCAGCGCCTGGGAACGGGTACGGTGGGCAAGGCCTTTGGACCCATCATGTTGGTGTGGTTTGTGGCCCTGGCGGCGCTAGGGGTGCCGCAGATCATCGCCAACCCGGAGGTGTTGCAGGCGCTGAACCCGGCTCACGCCCTGCAGTTCGGCTTGCAGCATCGGTGGATGGCCTTCGTGGCGCTGGGCGCGGCTGTGCTGGTGGTGACCGGTGGCGAGGCCCTGTACGCCGATTTGGGGCACTTCGGCAAAGGGCCGATCCGCCTGTCTTGGTACGGCTTGGTGATGCCAGCGCTCACGCTGAACTACTTCGGCCAGGGCGCCTTGTTGCTCAGCGACCCCACCGCCATCAAGAATCCCTTCTACCTGCTGGCCCCGGCCTGGGCCGAGATTCCCCTGTTTGCGCTGGCCACCTTGGCGGCCACCGTGGCCTCGCAGGCCTTGATCACGGCCAGTTTCTCGGTGGCCAAGCAGGCCATGCAATTGGGCATCTTGCCGCGCATGCGCATTTGGCACACCTCGGTGAAAGAGACGGGGCAGATCTACGTCCCCGCCATCAACTGGGCCTTGTATGCCTTCGTGGTCGTTGCCGTGGTGTTTTTCGGCTCCAGCAGCAAGATGGCCGGCGCGTACGGCGTGGCGGTGACCATGGACATGACCATCACCACGGTGCTCACGTTCTTCGTCATCCGTCACGGTTGGAAGTACCCCTTGGCCCTCTGTGTGGCCGCCACGGGGGCGTTTTTCCTCATCGACGTGTTGTTCCTGGCCTCCAACTTGCTCAAAGTGCCCTCGGGCGGCTGGTTCCCCCTCGCCATCGGCATTTGGTGTTTCACCATGATGCTGACTTGGAAGCAGGGCAGGCGATTGATGTCCGACAAGCTGCGCGAGGACGCGATCGACCTCAAGAGCTTCTTGCAAGCTGTGTTTGTCAGCCCGCCCACCCGGGTGGAGGGCACGGCGGTGTTCATGTCCAGCGAAGCGGGCGTGACGCCCAACGCGCTCCTGCACAACTTGAAGCACAACAAGGTTTTGCACGCGCAGAACCTGTTCGTCACGGTCAAGCACCATGAGGTTCCTTGGATTGGCTTCGATCGGCGCGTGCAGGTGGAGTCGCTGGGCAACAACTGTTGGCAGGTGGGCTTGCACTTCGGCTTCAAGAATGAGCCCGACGTGCCGGAGGCCTTGCAGTTGCTCAAGCAGCAAGGCATCGTGCTGGACGACATGGACACCAGCTACTTCCTGAGCCGCGACATCGTCATGCCCACCATCGGTGGTGGCATGGCCCTGTGGCGGGAGAAACTGTTCGCCAGCATGCACCGCAACGCGGCGGGCGCAGCCGATTTTCTCCACCTGCCCACCAACCGGGTGGTGGAGTTGGGTTCGAAAGTCGAGATCTGAACGGCCCTCAGGCCACGTTCAACGGGTGCTCGGTGGTGCGGCCATCGGCGTGCAGGCACAGGGCGGCGCCGGGTCGCAGCGGGGCCCAGCCGTCGTGGTCGCCCTCCAGGGGCTCACTGGCTACCATTTGACCGTGCTCGGCGCGGTGGTGGTACAGCGTCGGCGGTCGATCGTCGCTGGCCCAGCGGAAGGCGAACACGTCGTCGCCGTCCGCCAAAGCGGCTGAAAAACGCAAGGGTTCGGTGATTTGCTCCGCGTCCATGTGCTGGCGAACCTCGCTCAACACCAGGCTCACGGCTTCCACGGGGCCATGGCCGTTGGCGATGCGTTCCACGATCAACAGGAACAGCAGTTCGGAGTCCGTCGCCCCGCGGCGCTGGTGCCACAGGGTGTCGGGCAGTTGGGCTTCCAGTTGGCGCCGCACCAAGCCAAAGCCGCCCACCTGCCCGTTGTGCATGAACAAGAAAGTGCTGCTGCTGAACGGGTGGCAATTGCTCAACGCGATGCCGCCGCCCGTGGCCGCGCGGACGTGGGCAAAGAACAGGTGCGATCGCACGTGGGCCGCCAAGGCGCGCAGGTTCTCGTCGCTCCAGGCCGGGGTGACTTGGCGATACACGCCCGGCGTGTCGCGGTCGCCGTACCAGCCCACGCCGAAGCCGTCGCCGTTGGTGACCATCTTGGCCTCCTCGGCGCGCAGGCTCTGGCGCACCAGGGAGTGCTTGGGGCGGCAGACGAGGTCTTCCAGGTAGATGGGGTCGCCGCGGTAGGCCAGGAATCGACACATGGCCCCGAGTGTGCGGCGTGCCAAACTGGTCGGCCACCGCAAACACCCTGACGCCATGGACTTTCTCGTCGTTGCCGACCCGTATCAGGAGTTCAAGACTCACAAGGACAGCACCTTCGCCATGCTGCGCGAAGCCGCCCGCCGTGGCCACCAGTTGTGGGTGTGCGAGCCCTGGCAGCTGCGCAGCGAACCGGGTCAGGGCGTGCGCGTCACGCCCACCCGCCTGCACCTGAGCCTGGACGCCCTCCACAGCCACGCAGGCCAGCACGTGCCCGACTGGGTGCAGGCCGCCGAAGACGCCACGCGCTGCCTGGCCGACTTCGATGCCGTGCTGATGCGCAAGGACCCTCCCTTTGACGCCGAGTACGCCTACGCCACGCACCTGCTGAGCCAGGCCGAGCGTGAAGGTGCGAAGGTCTTCAACCGCCCGGCGGCCCTGCGCGAGCACCCTGAAAAACTCGCCATCCTTGAGTTCCCGCAGTTCACGGCGCCCACCCTGGTCAGCCGCGACATGGCGGCGCTGCGCGCCTTCCATGCCGAACAGCAGGACTTGATCTTCAAGCCCTTGGATGGCATGGGTGGCATGGGCATCTTCCGCGTCAAGGCCGACGCGCTGAACCTCGGCGCCATCCTGGAGCAGCTGACCCGCGACGGCACGCAAACCATCATGGCGCAGCGCTACCTGCCGCAGATCAGCGAGGGCGACAAGCGCGTGCTCTTGATCGACGGTGTGCCCGTCTCGCACGCGCTGGCGCGCATCCCGCAAGGGGGCGAGGTGCGCGGCAACCTGGCCGCCGGGGGCAAGGGCGTGGCCATGCCCCTGACGCCCCGGGAGCGCGAGATTGCCGAGACCTTGGGCCCCATCCTGGCGGCGCGCGGCCTGATGCTGGTGGGCCTGGACGTGATCGGCGGGCACCTGACCGAGATCAACGTCACCAGCCCGACCTGCTTCCAAGAAATCAGTGCGCAGGCGGGCGTGGACGTGGCGGCTTTGTTCGTCGACGCGCTGGAACACCACCTGCGCTGAGCGCAAACCAACATCGCATTCCACCCGAGTCCATGCCCTTTGTTCCCGATGACTTCCACGCCCCGCTGGAGTTGACAACCGACCGCGTCGCCCTGGAGGTGTTATCGCCACGCCACGCGGCAGTTGACTTTCGGGCGATTCGGGTAAATGAGGATCGGATTCGTCATGTGTTTGGACCGAACAACGGCTGGCCAGCCGCAGACCTCAGCTTCGAACAGAACCTAGCCGACTTGGCAAGGCATCAGGACGAGTTCAAGCGCCGGGTGGCCTTTGCCTACGCGATGCTGAGGCCCGAAACCGGGGAGTACCTCGGCTGCGTCTACATCAAGCCGATCAAGTCCAAGCTGGAGCGGGATTTCCGCAAGAGCGCCTATCAGGCTCAGGTCTTCTTCTGGATGGCTCAATCAGAGGCTGGTCCGTGCGCTGAACAGGTGCTGGCGTTGTTGGTGCGCTGGTTGAAGTCCGCGTGGCCCTTTGCCGCGGTGGCCTTCCCAGGGCGCCTGCAAACCTGGGACGAGTGGGACGCTCTGGCCCACGGGGCGACTGAAATCGCACCGTAGTTGGATCTTGCTGGCCGGATCGGTAGCTGGTCTGAAAGGCGCTGACGCTGAACTCGGCGGCACGACGTGCTGGCAGGAAGCCTCGCGCGCCACAGCGCGATCAGCTTGCAACCTTGTCGCAGCGGACTTGGGGAGCGCCCCAGGGACAATGGCTGGCTATGGCCCTGTTGTCCCTCTCCCAAGCCCACCTGGCCTACGGCCACTGGCCCCTGCTCGACGCGGCAGATTTGTCCCTGGAGGCCGGCGAGCGCGTCGGTCTGATCGGCCGCAACGGCAGCGGCAAGAGCAGCCTGCTCAAGGTGCTCGCCGGGTTGGAGAAGCTCGACGACGGTCTGCTGCAACGCGAAAAGGGCGTGCGCATCGTCTACGTGCCGCAAGAGCCCGTGTTCGAGCGCAACGCCACGGTGTTCGAGGCCGTGTCCGAAGGCGTGGCCGAGGCCCGCGACCTGCGCGCCCGCTACGAGGCGCATGCGGAGGGCGACGACCTTGACGCCCTCCAAACGCGCATCGAACAGCTCGGCGGCTGGACCTGGGAGCAGCGCGTGGACGAGGCCTTGCACCGCCTGGCCCTGGACGGCGAGCGGCCCGTGGCCGAGCTCAGCGGCGGCTACAAGAAGCGCGTGGCCCTGGCCCAGGCCCTGGTAGCCCAGCCCGAGGTGCTGCTGCTGGACGAGCCGACCAACCACCTGGACCTGGACGCCATCCTCTGGCTGGAAGAGCTGCTGAAGAACTTCGAAGGCAGCCTGCTGGTCATCACCCACGACCGCGCCTTTTTGGACGCGGTGTGCACCCGCATCGTCGAGCTGGACCGCGGCCAGTTGCGCGGCTACCCCGGCAACTTCGCCGCCTTCGAGGCCGCCAAGCAGCGCGAACTGGAGAACGAGGCCCTGGCCAACGCCCGCGCCGACAAGCTGCTGGCGCAAGAAGAGGTGTGGATCCGCAAGGGCGTGGAGGCCCGCCGCACGCGCTCGGTGGCGCGCATCGCCCGGCTGGTGAAGCTGCGCGAGGAGCACGCCCAGCGCCGCAATCTGCAGGGCAAGGCGCAGCTGCAGGTGGAGGTGGGCGAGCGCAGCGGCAAGCTGGTGGCCGAGCTGGACAACGTGCGCAAGGCCTTTGGCGAGCGCGTGATCGTCGACGGCCTGACCGCCACCTTCCTGCGCGGCGACAAGGTCGGCCTGATCGGCCCCAACGGGGCGGGCAAAACCACGCTGCTCAAGCTCATCCTGGGCGAACTGACGCCCGACAGCGGTCGCCTCCAAACCGGCACCCGCCTGACCGTGGCGCACTTCGACCAGATGCGCGCCGGCTTGGACCTAGACGCCACCCTGGCCGACACCATCAGCCCGGGCTCCGAGTTCGTGGAGGTGGGCGGCCATCGCCAGCACGTCAACAGCTACATGGTGAACTTCCTCTTCAGCCCGGCGCGCGCCAACAGCCCGGTGCGCACGCTCAGCGGCGGCGAACGCAACCGCCTGTTGTTGGCCCGCCTGTTCGCCCGGCCGGCCAACGTGCTGGTGCTGGACGAACCGACCAACGACCTGGACATCGAAACGCTCGACCTGCTGGAGGAGATGCTGATCGACTACCCCGGCACGGTGTTCTTGGTCAGCCACGACCGCCGCTTCCTGGACCGCGTGGTGACCAGCACCCTGGTGCACGAGGGCCCAGGGCGCTGGCGCGAGTTCGAGGGCAGCGTGCAAGACTGGTTGACCCAGTCGGCCCGCGCCGCCGCGGCCGACAAGGCCGCGAAGAAGGCCGAACCGCCGCCGGCGCCCGCCGCTGCGCCCGTTGCGCCGGCGGCGCCCAAGCGCAAGCTCAGCTACAAGGAGCAGCGCGAGTTGGAGGCCTTGCCCGGCCAGATCGCTGCGTTGGAGGCCGAACAGGCCCAGCTGCAAGCCCTGCTCAATGGCAGCGAGCTGTACACACAGGGCGCGGAGCGCATTGCCGAAGTGACGCAGCGCGTCGCAGCCATCGACGACGAGTTGATGCGCTTGCTGGAGCGCTGGGAGGCGCTCAGCGCTTGATCAACGCTGGAGCTTGTGGGCCGGCACCAGGTCCTTGATGCCTTGCAATTGGGCCAATTGCTCGCCCTTGCTGATCACCACCGCCATCACATGGTGCAGCTTGCCGTCGAAGCGCACCGACTCACCCGCCCGAATGGGCGGAGGCAGCGGAGGCAGTTCGATGCGCCGCTGGTGACGGGCATCCAGCTTGCCCTGCGACTCCGCGTGCAAGCGCGCCGCCAGCTCGGGCCGCTCCTGGGCCAGGGCTTCCATGCTGGTTTGCAGCACCTTCTTCAAATCGTCGGCGTTGAACGGCTTCTTCAGCAGGAAGCGTGAACCCGTGGCCTGGGCGGCGGCTTCGATCTCGGGCGTGACCTGAAAGCTCATGAAGCCCACCCGGCAGGTCGGGTGACCGTTCCGGATGTGTTCGTACAGGGCCACGCCGGTCATGTCGGCCTTGCCGAACCAGTCGGTGATCAGGAAGTCGGGCGGCGCCTCCATGGCCTCGGTCAGGGCGCTGCCGGGGTCGCTGAAGCAGTGGATGGCCTCGGGTCGGAAGCCATAGCCTTCCAGCAAACGCCGGGCGAACACTTGTACCCCATCGAGGGGGTCGACCACGAAGAACTGCAGGGGCGCGAGCATGGGAGATGACCTTGGGATCACCCTTGGATTATTCGCGCCGCTGCCCCCCTTGAGGGGGCGCCGGCGCGGAAGAAATACCGCCAATGCGGCATTTCAGGCCAAGTCCTGCCGCCGCGCGGCCAACGCCCGCCAAAACGCCGGGGCCTGGGCGCCCACGAAGTTCACGCGCATGTGCGTGCCGCCGCGTCGGTCGGGGTGGAACAGGCACTCGGGCGCCGTGCGAAAGCCGTCCAGCGCGAGCGCCTGTGCCAGGCGCTCGCTGTCCACGCCCGTGTCCAGCCAACCGAAGAGGCCTGCCGGCGGGCCGCTGAAGGCGCAGCCGGCTTGCTCGGCCAGGCGGCGGCAGCGCGTGCGCGCGCTCTCCAGGCGCTCGTTCAAACGCTCGGTGTGGCGGCGCAGGCCGCCGCGCTGCAGCAGCAGGGCCAGCGCCCGCTCGGTGATGGGCGAGCTGGCCAGCTGCTGCACCATCTTGCGCGCGGTCAGGCGCTCGATGGCCTCGCTCGGACCGGCCACGCAGCCCACGCGCAGGCCGGCGCCCAGCACCTTGGCGTAGCCGGTCACGTACAGGGTCCGGCGCAGCCCGTCCAGGGCCGACAAGCGGGGCAGGTGGGGCGGCGCAAAGCCGGCGTAGGTGTCGTCTTCCACCACCCAGCAGCGGCCGGGGCCGGCGGCTTCGGTGGCGCGCAACACCTCGTGGGCCTGCGCCAGGCTCAGCGACTGGCCGGTGGGGTTGTGCAGCACCGACACCGTCACGTACAGGCGCGGGCGGTGCTGCTGCGCCAGGCGCGCCAGCACGGCCAAGTCCGGCCCCTGGGCCGTGCGCGGCACGGGCAGCAGGCGCAGACCGGCTTGGGCCAGGCGCGCGTACTCGATGGGCCAGCCCGGGTCGTCCACCAGCACGGCGTCGCCCGGCTCGGCCAGGGTGTGGGCGATGAGGTCCAGCGCGTGCGTGGCGCCCACGGTGGTCAGCACCTGCGCCGGGCTGGCGTGCACACCCACGTCGGCCAAGCGGAGGGCCAGGGCCTCGCGCAGCTCGGCGTCGCCCTGCGGGTCGCCGTAGCGCAGCAGCAGGGCATCGTGCCCGGGGCCGGTGGCCTCGCGCAGCGCGCGCCGGATCAGCGCGGCGTCCAGCCACTCCACAGGCAAGGTGCCGTGCGCCGGGCTGGGCGTGGCCTCGCTGGTCATCAGGCTGCGCATCAAGGTCAGCGAGTCGTAGGGCACGGCCACGGGCGACGCCGGCGCGGCCGCTTGGCGGGCTGAGGGCGCGCGCTGCTCGCGCACGAAGAAGCCGCGCTTGTGCCGTGCTTCCACCAGGCCCTGGGCCTGCAGGCGGTCGTACGCGGCCACCAGGGTGGAGGGGCTCACGCCCTGCTGCTTGGCGCCCTCGCGCACCGAGGGCAGGCGGGCGCCGGGCAGCAGCAGGCCGTGTTCGATGCGCCACGCCCAGTCCTGCGCCAAGCGCTGGGCCAGGGTCCCGTCTGTGTGGGCGGTCAAAGCCATACAGATTGGCCTTCTGTCTTAATTTCTGTGCTGCAACTGTACTGCTGCTGGCGCCTATGCTGGGGGCATGACCGCCGAGTTGCTCCTGGCCTTCGCCCTGTTTGCCGTGGTGTCGTCCATCACGCCCGGCCCCAACAACCTGATGCTGCTGGCCTCGGGCGTGAACTTCGGCTTCCGAGCCACGGTGCCGCACATCCTGGGCATTGGCGCCGGATTCGCCGTCCTCTTGCTGGCCGTTGGCGGGGGCTTGGCCGCGTTGTTCGTGCGCTGGCCCTGGGTGCACGCCGGCTTGCAATGGGTGGGCGCGGCTTACTTGCTCTGGCTGGCCTGGCGTTTGGCACGATCCGGTGCGCCGACCGAGGGGCCCGCGGGGACGGCCGAGCCCCTGGGCTTTTGGGGTGCCGCCGCCTTTCAGTGGGTCAACCCCAAGGCTTGGATCATGGGCGTCACCGCTTTCACCACCTATGTGCAAGCGCCCAATGCGGGCACCGTGGCGGTCATGGCCGCGCTGTTTGCACTCATCAACCTGCCCTGCCTGTCCACTTGGGCCCTGCTGGGCAGCCGCCTGCGTGGCTGGATGACCGTGGGCTCGCGCCAGCGCGTTTTCAACGCGCTGATGGGCGCCCTCTTGGTGCTCAGCCTGTGGCCCATGCTGCGCCAGCCTGAGCCGGCGCAACGCACAATCCACGCATCCATTTCAACGAGTTACCGACCATGAACACCCCCTGGACCCTGGCGAACCGTGCCGCGCGGATGAACCCGTCGATCATTCGCGAGATCCTCAAGGTCACCGAGAAGCCCGGCATCCTGTCCATGGCCGGTGGCCTGCCCAGCGCCGACACCTTCCCGGTCGAAGAGATCAAAGCCGCCTGCGAGCGCGTGCTGACCGACAGCCCCCGCGAGGCCCTGCAGTACGCCGCCAGCGAAGGCTTTGCCCCGTTGCGCGAGTGGGCCGCCGCGCGCGTCAAGCGCGAGATCGGCATCGACGCCACGCCCGACCAAGTGCTCGTCACCAGCGGCTCGCAGCAGGGCCTGGACCTCGTCGGCAAGATCTTGTGCGACGCCGGCGCCCCCGTGGCCGTGGAAACGCCCACCTACCTCGGCGCCCTGCAGGCCTTCACGCCCTACGAGCCCCTCTTCACCAGCTTGGACAGCGACCTGGAAGGGCCGCGCCCCGAGGCGATCCGCGCGCTGCCCACGCAAGCGCCCGGCACGCGCTTCATGTACTTGCTGCCCAACTACCAAAACCCCACCGGCCGCGTGATGAGCAACGCCCGCCGCGACGCGGTGATGGAAGCCGCCCGCGCCGTGAACGTGCCCGTGGTGGAAGACAACCCCTACGGCGACCTGTGGTTCGACGAGTCGCCGTTGCCCGCGCTGGGCAGCCGCTGGGCCGAGGGCAGCATCTACCTGGGCAGCTTCAGCAAGATCCTCACGCCCGGCTTCCGCCTGGGCTACGTCATCGCCCCCAAGGCCCTGTACCCCAAGCTGCTGCAGGCCAAGCAAGCGGCCGACCTGCACACCCCCGGCTTCAACCAGCGGGTGGTTCACGAGGTCATCAAGGACGGCTTTCTCGACCGCCACATCCCCACCATCCGCGCCCGCTACAAGGCCAACCGCGACGCGATGGCCGAGGCGCTGCGCGTCCACCTGCCCGAGGGCTGCGATTGGCAGAGCCCCAAGGGCGGCATGTTCTTCTGGATCCGCCTGCCCGAAGGCTTGGACGCGATGGCCCTGCTGCCCACCGCGGTCGAGGCCAACATCGCCTACGTGCCGGGTGCAGCTTTCTACGCCGCCAACCCCGACCCGCGCGCGCTGCGCCTGAGCTTCGTGACGCTCACCCCCGAGAAGATCCACGAAGGCGTGGCCATCCTCGGCCGGGTGCTGAACGACGCGCTGAACGGCAGCCACGCACCGACGCCGTGAGGCCCTGGCACGTCGCACTCATCGTGGCGCTGACCTGCGCCGCTGGCCTCGCGCAGGCGGGAGCCGCCACGCCGAGGGAAGCGATGCAGGCTTACTTGGCCGATGAACTCAGTGGCGCCCGGTTGAGCAGCGAACGCTGGCGCCGCTTTATGGTCGATCGTGTGATGTCTGGTGAGGGCTACGACGAGCCTGGGTGGGACGCGGTGGATCTGGTCAATGCGGCTCATGTGGGTCCGGTGACCTGCCGCGACGCAGGGCATTGCACGGCCGAGGTGCGTTTCGTGTTGGTGCCCGCGCAGATTGCGGCCGCTTCAGCGCAAGGCACCGCACCGCACCCTCAAGCCGGTGAACTGCGCGAGAGCTATGTCTTGATGCGCGCTGCCGACGGTTGGCGGGTGGCGACCTGGCCGCATGCCGACCCGCTGCCGCGTCCAAGGGTCACGCCCAAGGCCTGGCGGCGATGAGCCTGCCGCCCGCGCGCGATCTCGATGGCGGCCGCTACGCCATCCGCTTCGACGCGCTCGACGTCGACGCCGTTCACGCCATGCTCAGCCGCGCCTACTGGTGTCGCGGCATCCCGCGCGACACCGTGGCCAAGGCCATGGCCAACTCGCTGTGCGCCAGCCTGTACTGCGGCGACGCGCAAGTCGGCATCGCCCGCTGGGTGACCGACCGCGCCACCTTCGCCTACCTGTGCGACGTGTTCGTGCACGAAGACCACCGCGGCCTGGGCCTGGGCGATTGGCTGGTGGGCGAGGGCCTCAAGCACCCCGACCTGCAAGGCCTGCGCCGGCAGCTGCTGTTCACCGCCGATAGGCACCGCCTGTACGCCCGCCACGGCTTTGAACCCTTGGCCACGCCCGAGCGCGGCATGGAAATCGTTCGCCCCAACCTGTACCAGACCCCATGAGCCGCCGCTACGCCGTCGTCGACGTCTTCACCGCCACGCCCCTGATGGGCAACCCGCTGGCCGTGGTGGTCGACGGAGAGGGCCTGGACGAGGCCGCCATGCAGCGCTTGGCGCGTTGGACCAACTTGAGCGAGACCAGCTTCCTGCTGCCGCCCACGCCCGAGGGCCGAGCCGCCGGGGCCGATTACCGCGTGCGCATCTTCTCGCCCGGGCGCGAGCTCCCTTTCGCCGGCCACCCCACCTTGGGCAGCTGCTTCGCCTGGCTGCAGCACGGCGGGCAGCCCCAGGTTTCGGGCACGGTGGTGCAGGAGTGCGGCATTGGGCTCGTCACCGTGCGCCAAGGCGAGCGACTGGCCTTCAACGCGCCGCCGCTGCGCCGCACCTGTCCTGTCGAAGGGGAAGAGCGCCAGCAAGCGATCGACAGCCTGGGCCTGCGCGACGACGAGTTGTTGGACCTGCAGTGGATCGACAACGGCCCCGGCTGGATGGGCGCGCGATTGGCCAGCGCCGAGCGCGTGCTGTCCCTGCGGCCTGACTTCGCGCGCATGCGCGGCCTGAAGCTCGGCGTCGTCGGCCCGCAGCCCGTGGGGAGCGACTGCGCCTTCGAGGTGCGCGCCTTCGTGCCCACCCTGGGCGTGCCGGAAGACCCGGTGACGGGCAGCCTGCAGGCCGGCCTGGCCCGCTGGCTCATCGGCGCCGGCCTGGCCCCCGAGCGCTATGTGGCCGCGCAAGGCCAAGCGCTTGGCCGCGCCGGTCGCGTTCATGTCGAGCGCGAGGGCGATGCCGTCTGGATTGGCGGTGACGTGCTGGCGCTCGTGCGCGGGGAGATCGCCCTTTGAGCCGCCCCGTTCAGCGCTACACCGGCGCCTGCCACTGCGGCGGCGTCCGCTTTGCCATCACCACCGACTTCCCCGAGCTGACGCAGTGCGACTGCTCGATGTGCAAGCGGCGCAGCGCCACCATGGTCAAGGTGCACGAGTCGGCCTTCGAGCTGTTGGCCGGCGCCGAACTGCTGACCGAGTACCAGTTCCACACCCACACCGCGCGGCACTTTTTCTGCAAGGTGTGCGGCATTTACCCCTTCCACCGCAAGCGCGTCACGCCCGACACCTTCGGCATCAACGTGGCCTGCCTCGACGACTTCGACCCCACCGGCATCCCCCTGCGCCAAGCGGTGGGCGCCGCGATGCCCTGACCGACCATGACCGACGAACTCTTTCGCGACGACGCCAACCTGCTGCATTGCGAGGCCACCGTGGTGGCGGTGGAGGAGGGTGGCGTGGTGCTGGACCGCACCGTGGCCTACCCCTTGGGGGGCGGCCAGGCGGGCGACACGGGCTGGCTGGTGCAGGGCGAACGCCGCTGGCGCCTGACCGACACCCGCAAGAGCAAGGCCCACCCCGGCGGCGTGCTGCACCTGCTCGAAGGCGAGCTGCCTTCGCTGGGCGCGGCCGTGTCCGTCGAACTCGACGCCGCGCGCCGGCAGGCGCACCGCCGTTTCCACACCGCCACGCACTTGCTGTGCGCGCTGCTGCCCTACCCGGTGGACGGCTGCTCCATCACCGACACCTACGCCCGGCTCGACTTCCACACCGACGAGCCTTTCGACAAAGCCGCCATCGAAGCCGGCCTGGCCCGCTTGGTGGGCGAGGCCCACCCCGTCCGCCACCGCTGGATCGACGAGGCCGAGCTGGACGCCAATCCAGGCCTGGTGCGCAGCATGAGCGTTCAGCCCCCGCGCGGCCTGGGGCGCGTGCGGGTGCTGGAGGTGGAGGGCGTGGACTTGCAGCCTTGTGGCGGCACCCACGTCGACAGCACCGCCGACATCGGCGCGCTGGTGGTGGCCAAGATCGAGAAGAAAAGCGCCAAGACCCGCCGCGTGGTGCTGCAGTTCGCCTGACTACACTCGCCGCGCGATGCCCGACGCGCCTTCTTTCCAGCTGCTGACCCCGAGTGCCGACGCCGACTGGGCCGAGGCGCGCGGCATCCTGCGCGAGTACGCCGCCCAACTCGGGGTCGACTTGTGCTTCCAGGGCTTCGAGCAGGAGCTGCAGCAACTGCCCGAGCACTACGCCGAGCCCCATGGGGTGTTCTTCCTGGCCATGCTGGATGGCGCCGTGGCCGGCTGCGGCGGCTTTCGGCCGCTGCCCGACGTCGACTACCCCAATGCGTGCGAGATGAAGCGCCTTTTCGTCCGCCCGGCCTTCCGCCGCTTTGGCCTGGGTCGTTTGGTGGCGCAGGCCTTGTTGGATCGCGCCTTGGAGTCGGGCTACTCCACCATGCTGCTCGACACCCTCGACGACATGGAGGCCGCGCGCGGGCTCTACGAAAGCTTGGGTTTTGAAGACATCCCGCCTTACTACTTCAACCCCATCCCTGGTGCGCACTACCTGAAGGCGGAACTGGGCGCACCGCGCCCGAGTTACTTCGGGTAACCCGCCCACAATCGGCGCATGCACGCCGACGACATCCGCCCTCTCACCGACCACCGCTGCCTGCTCGGCGAATCGCCTCTTTGGCACCCCGACGAGCAAGTCCTCTACAGCGTGGACATTCCTGCCCGCCAGGTGCTGCGCTGGCGTGAAGGTGCCGCAGCGCCCGACATTTGGCCGCAGGCCGCCGAGCCCGGATGCATCGCTGCGCGAGAGGGAGGCGGTCTCGTCGTGGCCCGGCGCGATGGCCTGTGGACCCTGGACCCCGCCACCGGTCAGCAAGAGCAACTGGCCCTGCCGCCTTACGACCCCGCCCAGCAGCGATACAACGACGGCAAGCCCGACGCCGCCGGCCGCTTGTGGGTGGGCGCATTGAGCGACGCCCGCCGGCCCGAGGCCGCGCTCTACCGAATCGATGCCAACGGAGCCACAGCCATGGTCGAGGGCATGGCGGTCGGCAACGGCTTGGCTTGGAGCCCCGACGGGGGCACGCTGTACGCCAGCGACACCAAGGCCCACACGATTTACCGGCACGCGTTTGACGTGACCACCGGCGCGCTGGGGCCACGCGAGCCCTGGGTCCGCTTCCCCGAGCGGCAGCCCGATCAGCCCTTGAGTGCCTATGGCGGACGTCCCGATGGCGCTGCCGTCGATCTCGAAGGCGCTTACTGGGTGGCCATGTTCGAAGGTCAGCGGCTGTTGCGGCTGTCGCCCGAGGGGAGGGTGCTGCAGGAGCTGCCCCTTCCTGTGCGGTGCCCCACCATGCCTTGCTTGGGCGGGGTCGATGGCCGCACCTTGTTCATCACCACCGCGCGCGACAAGCGGCCCGCAGAGGAATTGGTCGCGCAACCTTGGGCTGGTGCTGTGCTCACCCTGCGGGTCGACGTGCCGGGCCTGCCCGCGAACCGAGTGCGCCGGTAAGCCAGAAGCCTTTCCCCTCTGGCTAGAGAGGCCGGTCCAGGGTCAAGGATGGGTACTACGGGTTTCCACATATACTCCTTGGGTTTTGCTGACCGGCCTCGATGCCGGCCCGCTCAAAGCCGTGGAGACGCGCCCCGTGACCGACCGATCTCAGACTTCGGAACGTCCGATCCACTCAGGCTTCGATTCGGGTCCGTCGTCTGAGCCTGTCACCCCCTGGACCGCCGAGCAGGTGCGGGCCTTGGAGGCGCGGCACCCACCGCTGTCTCCCTGGCGGGTGGTGCAGGTTCAGGTGCTGGTCACGGTCTTGTTGGCGTTGGCTTGGTGGCTGTTTGGCACCGAGCCGGCGCGGCAGGTGCGCTCCACGCTGTGGGGTGCGGCTGCGGTGGTGTTGCCCCACGCCCTGATGGCTTGGGGCCTGCGCCGACCGGCCGTGCTGCCAGCCCAGGCGCTCCTGAGGTTCCTCGTGTGGGAACTGGTGAAAGTGGGCCTGGCCCTCGTCATCCTGGTGGTGGCGGCGGTCGGGTGGAGCCAGGACTTGAGCTGGCCGGCATTGCTGGCGGCGCTGGTTCTGGGTCTGAAAGTGCATGTTTGGGCTTTGTGGATGTTTGCAAAGCCAACCCAACCGATAACTTGAAGCGACGATGAGCAGCGAACAACACGCGCCCAGCGCCGGTGAGTACATCACCCACCACCTGCAGCACCTGCAAAAGAACTTCTCGTTCGAGAGCGTCAAGCAGACCAGCATCGTCGACTTCAGCCTGTTCAACCTGGACTCGCTGGTGTTCGCCACCTTGCTGGGTTTCCTGACCATCGCCTTCCTCTGGCGCGGTGCGCGCCGCGCCACTCCGGGTGTGCCTGGCCGTTGGCAAGCCGCGGTCGAGATCCTGGTCGAGATGGTCGACAACCAGGCCAAGAGCGTCATCCACAACGAGGCCAGCCGCCGCTTCATTGCCCCCATGGCGTTGATGGTGTTCGTCTGGATCTTCGCCATGAACTTCATGGACATGGTGCCGGTCGACACGCTCCCTTGGGTTTGGAGTCATGTGGGTCCGGCCATGGGTTTCAAGGATTACCTGCGCGTCCTGCCCACGGCCGACCTGTCGACCACCTTGGGCATGTCCAGCTTTGTGTTGCTGCTGTGCATTTACTACAACATCAAGATCAAGGGCTTGGGTGGCTGGGGTCACGAGTTGATCGCCGCGCCTTTCGGCAACCATCCTGTGCTGTGGCCCTTGAACTTCCTGATGCAAATGATCGAGTTCCTGGCCAAAACCGTTTCGCACGGCATGCGGCTGTTCGGCAACCTGTATGCCGGCGAACTCGTTTTCATGCTGATCGCTCTGATGGGTGGCGCATTTGCCCTCAACGCATTGGGCTTCAGCATGGCGGCCGGTCACGTCATCGCGGGCACGATTTGGACGCTGTTCCACATCCTCGTGATCGTGCTCCAAGCGTTCATCTTCATGATGCTGACGCTGATCTACCTGGGCCAGGCGCACGACGCGCACTGATCCCTGGCTTTCGTTCCTTCCTTTCCCTGTTCCCCTGACTTTTCTCTAGGAGATTGACATGCAAGAAATCCTCGGCCTCGTTGCTCTGGCCTGTGGCATCATCGTTGGCCTGGGTGCCATCGGCGCCTCGATCGGCATCGCCCTGATGGGTGGCAAGTTCCTGGAGTCGTCGGCCCGTCAACCCGAGTTGATGAACCAGCTGCAAACCAAGATGTTCATCTTGGCCGGTCTGATCGACGCCGCCTTCCTGATCGGTGTCGCCATCGCCCTGCTGTTCGCCTTCGCCAACCCGTTCGCCGCGACCCTGCTGGCCAACCTGCCGAAGTAATCGCCGCTTCCTTTCGGGCTTGAAAGGAGTTAAGCCGTGAACATCAACGCAACGCTGATCATCCAGTGGATCCCGTTTGCGATCCTCGCGTGGGTCACTGCCAAGTTCATTTGGCCGCCCATCGCGAAGGCGCTGGACGAGCGCGCGGCCAAGATCGCTGACGGTCTGGCTGCCGCCGACCGGGCGAAGGCCGAATTGGCCAACGCCAACAAGCGCGTGGACGAGCAACTGGCGCAGACGCGCAACGAGACGACCAAGCTGTTGGGCGACGCTGAAAAGCGCGCCGCGGCCCTCGTCGAGGACGCCAAGCGCAAGGCCGAAGAAGAGGGTGCCAAGATCATCGCCGCTGCCAAGGCCGAGGCCGAGCAGCAGGTGGTCCGTGCCCGCGAAGCGCTGCGTGAGCAAGTCGCCGTGCTGGCCGTCAAGGGGGCTGAAGCCATCCTGCAGAAGGAAGTCAACGCCGGCGTCCATGCCGATTTGTTGGCCCGCCTGAAGACGGAGCTGTAAGCATGGCCGAACTCGCCACCATCGCCCGTCCGTACGCCGAGGCGTTGTTCCAGGTCGCGCGCCAGCATGACCTGAACGCCTGGCGTGAGCAGATCGACGCGCTGGCCCTGGTGGCTGGTGACGCCGGCTTGCGCCAGTTCGCCGATCACCCGAAGACCCTGCCCGTGCAGGTCTTCGACGTGATGGTTGAAGCCGCCAAGCTGCCGCTGGCCGAAGGCATGCGCAACTTCTTGCGCACCGTCATCGACAACGGTCGCCTGGACGCCCTGCCTGCCGTTGCTGCGCAGTTTCATCGCTTGGCGAGCGAGGCCCAGGGCGTGGCCGAGGCGCAGGTCGAGAGCGCGTTCGCGCTCGACGCCGCCCAACTCGCCGACCTCTTGGCTGTGCTCGAAAAGCGCTTCGGCCGCAAGCTGACCGCCAACGTCACGGTCGAACCGTCCCTCATCGGTGGCGTGCGCGTCACGGTGGGCGACGAGGTGCTCGACACCTCCGTGCGCGCCCGCCTAGAGCGCATGAAGACCACGCTGACCGCCTGAACCTCAACCACCCGGCCCGTCCGGGCGGAGACACGACATGCAACTGAACCCTGCAGAAATTTCTGAACTGATCAAGAGCCGCATCGAAGGCATCGCCCCGAGCGCGGACATCCGCAATCAGGGCACCGTGGTGTCGGTGTCCGATGGCATCGTCCGCGTGCACGGCCTGTCCGATGTGATGCAGGGTGAGATGCTGGAGTTCCCCGCGGACGCCAGCGGCCAGCCCAGCTTCGGCTTGGCACTGAACCTGGAGCGCGATTCCGTCGGCGCCGTGATTTTGGGTGCTTACGAGCACATCTCGGAAGGCGACACCGTCAAGTGCACGGGCCGCATCCTGGAAGTGCCGGTCGGACCTGAGCTGATCGGCCGCGTGGTCAACGCGCTCGGCCAGCCCATCGACGGCAAGGGCCCGATCAACGCCAAGATGACGGACGTGATCGAGAAGGTCGCCCCGGGCGTGATCGCGCGCAAGAGCGTGGACCAGCCGGTGCAGACCGGCCTGAAATGCATCGACACGATGGTGCCCGTTGGCCGCGGCCAGCGCGAGCTGATCATCGGCGACCGCCAGACCGGCAAGACCGCGGTGGCGATCGACACGATCATCAACCAGAAGGGTCAGAACATGACCTGCGTGTACGTGGCCATCGGTCAGAAGGCCTCGTCCATCAAGAACGTCGTGCGCGCTCTGGAAGCCGCCGGTGCGATGGAGTACACGATCGTTGTTGCTGCCTCCGCTTCGGAATCGGCCGCCATGCAGTACGTGTCGGCCTACTCGGGTTGCACGATGGGCGAGTACTTCCGCGACCGCGGCCAAGACGCCTTGATCATTTACGACGACCTGTCCAAGCAGGCCGTGGCCTACCGTCAGGTATCGCTGCTGCTGCGCCGCCCTCCGGGCCGCGAAGCCTTCCCTGGCGACGTGTTCTATCTCCACAGCCGCCTGCTGGAGCGTGCCGCTCGCGTGAACGCCGACTACGTCGAAGCCTTCACCAAGGGCGAGGTCAAGGGCAAGACGGGTTCGCTGACGGCGCTGCCGATCATCGAGACCCAAGCCGGTGACGTGTCGGCCTTCGTGCCCACCAACGTGATCTCGATCACCGACGGTCAGATCTTCCTGGAAACCAACCTGTTCAACGCCGGCATCCGTCCCGCGATCAACGCGGGTATTTCGGTGTCGCGCGTCGGTGGCGCCGCCCAGACCAAGCTCATCAAGAGCCTGTCCGGTGGCATCCGCACCGACTTGGCGCAGTACCGTGAACTGGCCGCTTTCGCGCAGTTCGCTTCGGACCTGGACGCGACGACGCGCAAGCAACTGGACCGCGGGGCCCGCGTGACCGAGCTGCTGAAGCAGGCCCAGTACCAACCGCTGTCGATCAGCTTGATGGCCGCGTCGATCTACGCCGCGAACAAGGGCTACCTGGACGACATCGACGTCAAGAAGGTGCTGTCCTTCGAGCACGGCCTGCACCAGTTCCTGAAGACCAGCCACGCTGCGTTGCTGGCTTCGCTGGAGCAAAAGCAAGCCATGGACAAGGACGCCGAGGCCGAACTGAACAACGCGATCGCGTCGTTCAAGAAGTCCTTCGCTTGATCTGACGACCTAGAACGCGGGGCGAAAGCCCCGCGCTCCAACCAGGAGACGCTATGGCGGCAGGCAAGGAAATCCGCAACAAGATCAAGTCGGTCGAGAACACCAAAAAGATCACCAAGGCCATGGAGATGGTCGCGGCGGCCAAGATGCGCAAGGCGCAGGACCGCATGCGCACGGCGCGTCCGTACTCCGACAAGGTTGCGGCGATCGCGGGTCACCTCTCGATGGCCAACCCCGAGTACGTCCACGCGTTCATGCAGGCGAACGACGCGGGCAAGCCGGTCGGCATCGTCAGCGTGACGACCGACAAGGGCTTGTGCGGCGGCTTGAACACCAACATGCTGCGCGCGGTCACGAGCAAGCTGCGCGAGATCGACGCTGCCGGCAAGAAGGCCGAAGTGGTGGCGATCGGCAACAAGGGCCTGGGCTTCATGAACCGCATCGGCGCCACCGTCGTTGCCCATGCGACCCAGCTGGGCGACACGCCGCACCTGGACAAGCTGATCGGTCCGGTGAAGGTGCTGCTGGACAAGTACGCGGCCGGCGAGTTGTCGAGCGTGTACTTGTGCTTCACCCGCTTCGTCAACACGATGAAGCAGGAGCCGGTGCTGCAGCAGCTGCTGCCGCTCTCCAGCGAAAGCCTGCAAGAGAAAGCCAAGGCGACGCACGCCTGGGACTATCTCTACGAGCCGGACGCCCAAACGGTGATCGACGAACTGTTGGTGCGCTACACCGAGTCCCTGGTGTACCAGGCGGTGGCCGAGAACATGGCCAGCGAGCAAAGCGCACGGATGGTCGCCATGAAGGCCGCCACCGACAACGCGGGCACGCTGATCAAGGAACTCAAGCTGGTCTACAACAAGACCCGCCAGGCCGCGATCACCAAGGAACTCTCGGAAATCGTCAGTGGCGCCGCTGCCATCGGCGGTTGAGCACGACACGCAAGACAAGGAAATTCAAATGACTCAAGCTCAAGGCAAGATCGTTCAGTGCATCGGCGCCGTGGTTGACGTGGAGTTCCCGCGCGACCAGATGCCCAAGATCTATGACGCCCTCAAGATGGACGGCTCGACCCTGACCCTGGAAGTGCAGCAGCAGCTCGGCGACGGCGTGGTTCGCACCATCGCGCTGGGCTCGTCCGACGGCCTTCGCCGTGGTTCCGTGGTCTACAACACCGGCGACACGATCCGCGTGCCGGTGGGCAAGGCCACCCTGGGCCGCATCATGGACGTGTTGGGCAACCCCATCGACGAGCGCGGCGAAGTCAGCCACGAACTGACCGCCTCCATCCACCGTGCCGCCCCGGCCTACGACGAGCTGAGCCCGTCGCAAGACCTGCTGGAAACCGGCATCAAGGTGATCGACTTGATCTGCCCGTTCGCCAAAGGCGGCAAGGTGGGCCTGTTCGGTGGCGCCGGCGTGGGCAAGACCGTGAACATGATGGAGCTCATCAACAACATCGCCAAGGCCCACTCGGGTCTGTCGGTGTTCGCCGGTGTGGGCGAGCGCACCCGTGAAGGCAACGACTTCTATCACGAGATGTCGGACTCCAACGTGGTCGTCCAGGAGAACCTGAGCGAGTCCAAGGTCGCGATGGTCTACGGCCAGATGAACGAGCCCCCGGGCAACCGCCTGCGCGTGGCCCTGACCGGTTTGACCATGGCCGAAGCCTTCCGCGACGAAGGCCGTGACGTGCTGTTCTTCGTGGACAACATCTACCGCTACACCCTGGCCGGTACCGAAGTGTCCGCCTTGCTGGGCCGCATGCCCTCCGCTGTGGGCTACCAGCCAACCCTGGCCGAAGAAATGGGCCGCCTGCAAGAGCGCATCACGTCGACCAAGGTCGGCTCGATCACCTCGATCCAGGCCGTGTACGTCCCTGCGGACGACTTGACCGACCCGTCGCCGGCGACCACCTTCGCCCACTTGGATGCGACCGTGGTGTTGAGCCGTGACATCGCCGCGCTGGGCATCTACCCCGCCGTGGACCCGCTGGACTCGACCTCGCGCCAGATCGACCCGAACGTGGTCGGCGAAGAGCACTACAAGACGACCCGCGACGTGCAGGCCGTTCTGCAGCGCTACAAGGAACTGCGCGACATCATCGCCATCTTGGGCATGGACGAACTCTCGCCCGAAGACAAGCTGGCCGTGGCCCGCGCGCGCAAGATCCAGCGTTTCCTGTCGCAGCCCTTCCACGTGGCCGAAGTGTTCACCGGCGCCCCGGGCAAGTACGTGCCGCTGAAGGAAACCATCCGTGGTTTCAAGATGATCGTCGCTGGCGAATGTGATCACCTGCCGGAGCAGGCCTTCTACATGGTCGGCACCATCGACGAAGCCTTCGAAAAGGCGAAGAAGCTTCAGTAAGACTGCGCATTAGGGCCGGGGGCGTCGTTGCCGTGCTCAGTGGACGCGAGTCCACTTCCGCGCGGCGCCCAGCCCGCGACCCGACTGCTTGCTTCCTGAACCTTCTTCCACGCTAAGGACATTTCATGGCAACGATTCACGTCGATGTGGTGAGCGCCGAAGAGAGCATCTTCACCGGCGAGGCCCAGTTCGTCGCGCTGCCGGGTGAGAACGGCGAGCTCGGCATCCTGCCGCAGCACACGCCGCTGATCACCCGCATCAAGCCCGGTGCCGTGCGCATCCAAAAAACCGACGGCCAAGAAGAGTTCATCTTCGTGGCCGGTGGCATCTTGGAGGTGCAGCCTCACGGCGTGACCGTGCTGGCCGACACCGCCGTGCGCGGCAAGGACCTCGACGAAGCCAAGGCCGCCGAGGCCAAGGCCGCCGCCGAAGAGGCGCTCAAGAACGCCAAGAGCGACATCGACTTGGCGGCTGCCCAAGCCGAGCTGGCCACGTTGGCGGCTCAGATCGCTGCGGCCCGCAAGCTCAGGGGCATGAAGGGCTGATCTTGGCCGCTCACTGAGTACTTCAAGCCCGCTTTTGCGGGCTTTGTTTTTGAAATGTCGCAATGTGACCATGTCCTCCCTTCGGCCGCCCCATGAAACAGTTGTGAACCTCCAGGCGCGCGATGGCGCATGTGCAACGGTCGCCTTGCATGGAGGACACGTGCTGAGTTGGACGCCCGCAGGCGGACCAGAGCAGCTGTACCTGTCACCAACAACCCGCTATGGGGCAGGGGCCTCCATCCGAGGCGGTGTGCCGGTGATCTTTCCCCAGTTCGCCGAACAAGGTTCGGGCCCAAGGCATGGCCTGGCGCGCAACCGGGCCTGGACCGTGGAGCAGCAGGAGCAAGGGGCTGACGATGCGCTGGCGGTGCTGCGCTTGACCGACGACGAGGCCACGAGAGCCTTGTGGCCGCATGCGTTTGCTTTGGAGCTCACGGTGCGGATCAGTGGAGCCCAACTCGACTTGGAGTTGGCGGTGGAAAACACAGGCGACGCGCCATTCGAATTCCAAGCGGCCTTGCACAGCTATTGGCGTGTGCAGTCGTTGACCCAAGCCGTCGTGCAGGGGCTGCAAGGCTGCACCTATGCGGATCAGGTTCGCGGTGGGGCGCAAAACGTGCAGCACAGCAGCCGCTTGGAGTTGCTGGGTCAAGGGCCGGTCGATCGCATCGTGCAGGGGCTCCAGGGGCCCATTGGCTTGCTCGATTTGGCCGAGGTTCCGGCGCGCCGTCTTGGTTTGGTGCTGGAGGGCTTTGACGATGCCGTGGTCTGGAATCCGGGGCCGGAGCACGGCTTGCCGGACTTGCCGCCCGATGGGTGGCAGCACTTCGTTTGCCTGGAGGCAGCGCAAATCGCGCGCCGGGTGACGCTGAATGGCGGCGACACCTGGGTCGCACGTCAAACCGCGCGCTGCATGTAGTTTCAATACAGTTTCAGTCGGTTACAAGGTGAAATTCGCCAGCATCCTCGGATAAACCCGCCTTCCGACATGTAGTTTTACTCCACTAGCATTGCCACCCCGAGGGTTGGAGGCTGGTATGGCGATGCAAGGATGGCCGCGTTGGGCGGCCGCGTTCGGTTTGTTGTTGGCTTTGGCCGGCTGTGGGGGTGGAGGCGGTGGTGGCAGTGCTCCGCCGCCGGCGCCCACGCCCCCGCCTCCCCCGGATTCGCGCTTGGTGCAGGGCAATGCCGCTTTCCAAACGGTGCTGGCCGCTGAACAACCCGCGCCGCCTGCGCCGCCCACCGGCACCGATGCCACCTCGTTGACGGTGCACTACCAACGTGCCGACGGCGTCTACACCGGATGGCAGTTGCACACCTGGGGCGCTGCCGAGCCCGTGGAATGGAACAAGGGTCGCGACCCGAGCGGGCAGGACAGCTTCGGGGCCGTGTACGAGGTGCCCCTGAAGGACAAGAGCGGTGCCGTGGGTTACCTCTTCCACAAGCTGGACGAGAAGGACCACGGCAACGCCGACCAGAGCTACACGCTCAAGCCCGGCAAGAACGAAATCTGGCGCAAACAGGGCGACCCGGTCACCTACACCAGCCCGCCTGGGGGCGCGACCGCCGCGCCCGACATCACCACGGTGCGTGTGCACTACAAGCGCTACGCGGCCGACTACGCGGCCTGGGGCCTGCACCTGTGGCCCAGCAGCGGCATCGACGTGGCGCGATTGCCGGGCTTGACGCTGGACCAGTGGAACAACGCCGTGGCCTTCAGCGCCATGCCCGGCTACAGCCAGGGCAGTGGCGAGGTGGTCTTCGACGTGCCCGTGCTCAACCCCAAGTTGGACAGCAGCCGCAAGTCGGTGGAGTTCATCATCCACGGCCGCCCCCCCAACGAGAACGACAAAGACGGCCGCAACGACAACATCCGGGTCACATTCACCGACCTGAGCATCACCGGCCAAGTGGGCCATGTCTGGCTCGTGCAGGGTGACGCCACGGTCTACACCAGCGAACCCGACCTGCGTCGCGTCAGCCTCAGCGATGCGCGGGCCTTCTGGCTCAATCGGCAACTCATCCAGTGGCCCTCCAACGACGGCTCTGGCAGCGTCAAGCTCTACCACTCGGCCCAGGCCAAGTTGGTGGTGGGCAAGGGCGTGGCCGTGAGTGGTCACGATGGGGTGGTGACGCTGGAGCCCTTCGGCGGCACCGTGCCCAGCGCCACCGCCGACCGTTTCAAGTGGATCGGTGCGGGTGCGCGCTTCAAGCTGCCGGACGCCCAGGCCGCCAACTTGGGCAACTTGTTGAAGAGCCAGGTCGTCATCGTGCAAGAGGACGCCGAGGGCAAGGTGCGCAACGCCACCACCTTGCAGACGCCGGGTGCGCTCGACGACCTGTACGCTGCCGCCGCCAACGTGAACGACTTGGGCGTCACCGTGGCGGGGGGCAGCACCCGCTGGAAGCTGTGGGCCCCCACGGCGCAGAAGGTCTTGGTCTTCACCTACCCGAACGCCACCGGCGAGGCTGAGGCGGTTCACGACGCCACCTTCGATGCGGCCACGGGCGTGTGGACAGCCACCGCCGCCAGCGACCTCACCGGCAAGACCTACCGCTTTGGCGTCGAGGTGATGGTGCGCGGCGTGGGCTTGGTGCGCAACTTGGTGACCGACCCCTACTCCGTGTCCCTCACGGCCGATGGCAAACGCTCCGCCGTCGTCAACTTGGCCGCGCCTGCCACCAAGCCTGCGGGGTGGGACGCGAGCACGCCGCCGGCCAAGGTGGTGGCCACGCCGGACATGAGCATTTACGAGCTGCATGTTCGGGACTTCTCGATCAACGACACCAGCGTCAGCGGCGCCAACCGCGGCAAGTACGCGGCCTTCGCCGAGCCGGCGTCCAACGGCATGAAGCACCTCAAGGCCTTGGCCGACGCGGGCTTGACCGATGTGCACCTGCTGCCGGCCTTCGACTTCGCCTCGGTGCCTGAAGCGGGATGCACCTCGCCCAGCCCCGCCGGCGGGCCCGCCGACGAAACGCAACAAGCCGCCGTGGGCGCCACCCGCGAGGGCGATTGCTTCAACTGGGGCTACGACCCGCAGCACTTCAACGCGCCGGAGGGCTCGTACAGCAGCGACGCCAACGACCCGGTCAAGCGCGTGCTCGAGTTCCGCACCATGGTGAAGGCCCTGCACGATGCTGGCCTGCGCGTGGGCATGGACAAGGTCTACAACCACACCAGCACCAGCGGCCAGCGCGAGCGCTCCGTGCTCGACCGCGTCGTGCCGGGCTACTACCAGCGCCTGAATGGCGATGGCAACGTGGAGACCAGCACCTGCTGCGAGAACACGGCCACCGAAAACCTGATGATGGGCAAGCTGATGAGCGACTCTGCGCTCTTGTGGGCGCGCGAGTACAAGGTCAGCTCCTTCCGCTTCGACCTGATGGGCCACCAGCCGCGCGCGGCCATGGAAGCCATCAAGGCGCGCTTGAAGGCCGAACTGGGTCGCGACGTGCAGATGTTCGGGGAGGGCTGGAACTTTGGCGAAGTGGCCGATGGCCGACGCTTCGTGCAGGCCAGCCAACTGAGCTTGAACGGCAGCGGCATCGGCACCTTCAACGACCGCATGCGCGATCAGGTTCGGGGCTCCAGCTTCGGCGAGGGCGAGTCTTTCGTCGGCAATCAGGGCTTCGTCAACGGGGTCTTCTTCGATCCCAACCTCTATGGGGGCGGCAAGAACCGCGGCGATCTGATGTGGGCCAGCGACGTGATCAAGGCCGGCTTGGCGGGCTCCATCCGCAGCTACGTGCTGACCACCCACTGGGACGCCACGCAGCGCCTGGATGCCCTGGGTGGGCAAACCATCGGCTACGTGACCGATCCGGGTGAGGTGGTCAATTACGTCGAGAACCACGACAACCACACCCTGTTCGACCTGAACGCCTACCGCTTGCCGGTGACGACCAGCCGCGAGGACCGGGCGCGCGTGCAGATCTTGGCCGCCGCCATCAACACCTTTGCGCAAGGCGTGGCCTACTTCCATGCGGGCATCGACACCCTGCGCAGCAAGAGCGGCGACCGCAACAGCTACGACTCGGGCGACTGGTTCAACAAGATCGACTGGACCTACACCGACAACAACTTCGCGGTCGGCGCGCCGCCCAAGGGTGAAAACCAGGCCAACTACGCGGTGCTCAAGCCCTTGCTCAGCAACTCGCTGATCAAGCCGACAGCCACCGAGATCGCCTGGACCCGCGACGCCTTCCGCGACTTGCTGAAGATCCGCGCGAGCACCACGCTGCTGCGCCTGCGCACGGCCGACGACATCAAGACCCGCCTGCGCTTCCACAACACCGGCAGCACGCAGGAGCCGACCGTGATCGCCGCCAGCATCGATGGCAGCGGCTACGCCGGCGCCAACTTTGCCGAGCTGGTGTACCTGGTCAACGTGGACAAGAGCGCCAAGACGCTCACCATCGACGCCCTCAAAGCCAAGGGCTTCCAGTTGCACCCGGTGCACCGCGCCGCAGGGGCGGCCGATCAACGGGTGGCCACCGGAGCCACCTACAGCAGCGCGACCGGGGCCTTCACCGTGCCGGCGCGCTCGGCCGTGGTGTTTGTGCGCTGAGGTCCGGCGAGGGACGGGCTCTTGGCGCGGGGGGTGGGGCGGGTGGGTGGGCCCCCCCCCCCACCGCTCCCCCGAATGCGGGTGTCGATGGGCCAGACACCAGACCGTGCTTTGCCCCCGGGCCAGCCCCCCCGGGGCCCCAGGGGCGTG
>NZ_JAPZSY010000113.1 GCF_027532025.1 Inhella sp.
TCGGGTGGTCGTCAATCAGCAGGAGTTGCATGGGCGCAGCCGGGATCCAGACCCCGCATGTTACGGAAGCACACCGCGGCCGCCGACAATCTGCGCATGTTTCAACCCTCGCAACTCGACGTGCGGCGCTTCTTTTGCACCACCCTGCGCCAAGGCCTGGCGGGTGAAGCGCTCGACCCGATGCAGCAACTGGCCTGGCCTTGGGTCCAGGCCCATCCCGAGTACCACGCCGAGTTGGCCGACGAGGCGCGTGCGCTGTCGCTGAGCTATGCGGTCGAGGCGGGGCAAACCAACCCCTTCCTGCACCTGGCGATGCACTTGAGCCTGAGCGAGCAGATGGCCATCGACCAGCCGCACGGCATCCGCCAAGCGGTGGCCTTGCTGGCGCAACGGCGGGGCTCGATGCACGAGGCCCACCACGGCGCGATGGAGGCTCTGGGAGAGATGGTGTGGGAAAGCCAGCGCAGCGGTCGGCCGCCCGACGGCCAGGCCTACCTGGAGCGGGTGCGGCGGATGGCCACGGGCGATTGAGGCTGCGCGGCCGGGGGCCTCAGGCGCTGGCGACGTCGCCGCTGCTGCGCTGCCGCAAGGTGCGGCCGCTCTGACCGTAAAGACCCAGGGGCTCGGGGGGCATCAAGACGTCGATGGCCCGGTCGAGGGCGGCCGTGGCGCGCCCCAGGGCCGCCCGCTGGGCCGCGACCTGGGCGCCGGCTGCGGCCAGCCGTTGTCGCAAGGCGGGGGTGAGGTCGCCGCCGCGGCCCCGCTCGCGGCCCTCGCGCAAGGCGTCGGTCATGAGGCGCTGCACGCTGGCGGCGTGGCGCTCGAGCGCCAGGGCGTCGCGCTGGCTCAAGGCGGCTTGCACCGAGCCCAAGGCCGACTCCAGCTCGGTCAGCAGGGGCGTGAGGGGGTCGGCAGCCGCGGGGGCGGTGGAAGACGAAGGCGTCAGGCTCATGGCAGCGGTCTCGGCGAGAGCCGCACCGCCCCAGCAAATGCCGGGAGCCTGGCGCGGCGGTTCAGCGGGATTCGTCGGGGTCGCGGTTGGCGAGCAACTCGCGGGTGTTGGCAATCAGGCGGTCGGCCACGCGCTCGGCGTTGACCTTGAAACGCCCTTCCTGGATCTCGCGGCTGACCCGCTCGACCTTGGAGGCGTCGAAGCTGTCTTTCTGGTCGCCCCCGCTCATCATTTGCACTGCGCTGTTGGACAGCGCCACCTGGGCGCTGGCGGGCGGGTTGGCGCTGACGGGCTCGGGGCGGGCCCCGGTCTGGTTCGGCGCCGCTGGCGTGATGGCCACACGCCCGGCTGCTGGCGACAGCTCCGGCTTGTTCTGGCGGTCTTGAGACGCCAGCGGCTGCACGGGTCGGTTGGGGGTGTTGTTGATTTCCATCATGCGCTCCAGGTGCTCGGTGGAAACCCTGGAGGGACCACCGTAAGGGCTCTTTCGGCCGACACGCTGGCAACTTTAGTGATTTCTGCGCCCGCTCGCTGGCGGCAGGGCTGGGCGTGACCCAGATCACGAAGGGACGTCACGACAGGGCCTCCACCCGCCGCTCGGCCACGGGCAGGGCCTGGATCACCCGGCCGCCGCCCACCCGCACGCGCACCGGCGCGCCCTCTAGACCGGGACCCATGGCTTGGCCTTCGGCCGAAACCGCGAAACCTTGACCCTGCCAGCGCACCTGCACGGTATCGCCGGCGGCGAACCATTGCCGGGCGCGCAGGTGGGGCTGCCGCAGCACCTCGCCGGCCTCCATCGGCCGCGCCAGCGTGCGCCCCACAGGCGACTGCGTGCCCAACACGGGGCCAGGCTCGGCGCTGACTTCGGCTGGCGCCCAGCGCAGGTGTTCAACGGCCAGCACCGTGCCCGCCGGCAGGGGCTGGCTCACGACCCAGGTGGGCGCGGTGACGCGCACCACCACGGGGATGGTGACCGACCACCGGCTGGCACCCTCGACGCAGCGCAGGCCCAGTCGGCTGCGACCCCAGAGGCTTTGCCCGGCCGGCACGAAGGGCTGAACCCGCTGGCAAGGGGCGAGGCGCAGGCGCGGGTCGGGGGCGCCCACGTCGATGTCCACGCGGGCCTCGGCGGGCAATGCCGCGCGAGCGGCTTGCTCGGCCAACCCTTCGAGGCGCTGCGTCCACTCGACCGGCCATGCCGATGCCCGCGCCCACGACGGGGCCAGCAGGCAGGCAGCAACGGTCAGGATGAGACGCCAAGACATGCCGGCCACTCTAGGCACCGTGCGTGGGCACAAGGCGCAGAAATGCGGGGCCGAGCGGCCGCTTATCGCGCTCAAGTCCGGCGGGCCGATCCCCAGAATGACGAGCATCCTCAGGAAAAGGCCGTCCCGGAACGGGTCGAACGATGATCAACCGCCTCACCGATGGCATCGGGTTTCAAACCCAGGCGCTGATGTTGCGCGCCGAGCGCCAGCGCCTGTTGGCGAGCAACATCGCCAACGCCGACACGCCGAACTACCAAGCCAAGGACATGGACTTTGGCAAGGCCCTGCGCACGGCCGCCCAGGCTGCCGCAGGGGGCCAGCCTGCGGCCTTGCCGGCGGCGACGAACGCCCGCCACCTGAGCGTGAGCACCCTGGGCCTGGCCAGCGCCACGCGCGAAGCCGCCCTGCAGGCCCAGACCTCGGCGGACAGCAACGGGGTGGACATGGACCGCGAACGCGCCAGCTTCGTGGACAACGCCTTGAAGTACGAGGCCACGCTGCGCTTCATCAACGGCAGCGTGCGCACGACGCTGGACGCCATGCGCTCGCACAACGCGGCCGGCTGACCGGGAGAACGACGATGTCGATGTTCCAGATCTTTCACATCAGCGGCAGCGCGGTGTCGGCGCAAAGCCAGCGCCTCAACACCGTGGCGAGCAACCTGGCCAACGTGGACACGGTGGCCGGCCCCGACGGCACGCCGTACAAGGCACGGCAGGTGGTGTTCCAAACGCACCTCATGGGCGCCCAGCAAGGCGGCCCGGCCGACGGCGCCGGCGCCGGCGTGCGGGTGGCGGACGTGGTGGAAGACCCAACCCCGGGGCGCAAGGTCTTCGACCCCAAGCACCCGCAGGCCGACGAGCAGGGCTATGTGACCTACTCGAACGTCAACAGCGTGGAGGAGATGGTCAACATGATCAGCGCCTCGCGCTCGTACCAGAACAACATCGAAGTCATGAACACGGCCAAGAACCTGCTGCAAAAGACCTTGCAGCTGGGGCAGTGAGCACACGGAGCTGAAGCATGGACGTGAGCACCCTCCTCAACACCGGCACCAGCACGGCCGCCAAGCAGAGCGACGCCGCCCAAAAGGCGCAGGAGAACCAGGACCGCTTCCTGACGCTGCTGGTGGCGCAGATGAAGAACCAGGACCCGATGAGCCCGATGGAAAACGCGCAGCTGACTTCGCAGATCGCGCAGATCCAGACGGTGACGGGCATCGACCAGTTGAAGACCAGCATCGAGACGATGAACGCGCAGTTCAACCAGAACGCCTCGATGCAGGGCGTGGCCCTGATCGGCCGCGACGTGACCACGGCCGGCAACCGGCTGCAAGTGGGCAGCGAGGGCGCGGTGGGCACCTTTTCACTGGTGGGGGCGGCCGACAACGTCACCGTCACGGTCACCACCGCCGCCGGCACTGTGATCGACACGGTGCAACTGGGCGCTGCCACGGCCGGACGCCACAGCTTCGCGTGGTCCAAGGAGGGCTACAGCGGCACCCAAGACTTGCGCTTCACGGTTGCCGCCAAGCGCGGCGCCACGCCGGTATCGGCCCAGACCTTCAGCCGCGACCGCGTGGTCGCGGTCAACACCGACGGCGCCAAGCTCAGCTTCATGCTGGCCAGCGGCAACACCACCACCCTGGACTCCATCCTCAGCGTCGACTAACCCCCACCCGAAAGGCTTCATCATGGGCTTTCAACAAGGTCTCTCCGGCCTCAACGCCGCCGCCAAGAACCTGGACGTGATTGGCAACAACATCTCCAACACCAGCACAGTCGGCTTCAAAGCCTCCCGGGCGGAGTTTCAGGACTTGTACGCCGCAGCCCTCAACGGCGCCGGCGTGGGTCAGATCGGCATCGGCGTCACGCTCGGCTCGGTGGCGCAACAGTTCACCCAGGGCAACATCAGCACCACCGAAAACCCGCTCGATCTCGCGGTGAACGGCCCGGGCTTCTTCCAGATGAGCGACGGCGTGAACCCCACCACGTACACGCGCAACGGGCAGTTCAAGATCAATCGCGAGGGCTTCATCGTCAACAACGACGGCCTCAAGCTGCTGGGCTACCCCGCCGACGGCACGGGCGTGATCCAGCCCGGGATCGCCGCCCCGTTGCAGCTGCCCACCGCGGGCATCGCGCCGCAGCGCACCAACGACATCAAGCTGGAGTTCAACGTCGACTCGCGCGTGCCCATCACCCTGCCCGCCGCTGGCGGCGTCATCCTGAACGACCCCACCACTTACAACAACGCCACCTCGCTGGCGGTTTACGACACCAAGGGGCAAGACACCGCGCTGACGCTCTACTTCCAGAAGGCCTCGGTGGACGCCACAACAGGCGACACCACGTGGAATGTGTATGCCACCGCCAATGGAACGCCGGTCACAGTGGACTCCGCCGGCAACGGCATCACCCTGGATGCCAACGGCAACCCCCAACAGCCGTGGACGTCCATCGTCTTCCCGCGCAACGGCGGCAACCCCACCACCCCCGCCGGCTTGCTGAACTTGGATATTCCGGTGTCGGTGAACTCTCAGGGCGCGCCGGCCCTCGACATCCCGGGTATCCAGGTCGATCTGCTCGGAGCCAATGAAAACGCCTCGCCCTTTGCGGTGACCAACTTGCTGCAAGACGGTTACGCGCCGGGTCAGCTCAGCGGCATCTTGGTGGAGAGCAACGGCATCGTGACCGCCCGCTACAGCAACGGCCAAAGCAAACCGGCGGGTCAGATCGAAATGGCCAGCTTCCGCAACCCACAGGGCTTGCAGCCCCTGGGCGGCAACGTCTGGGCTCGCACCTTCGCCAGCGGGGATGCGGTGCTCGGTACGCCAGCCGTGGGCAACTTCGGCAAGCTGCAGTCGGGTGCGCTGGAAGACAGCAACACCGACCTGACGCTGGAGTTGGTCAACATGGTCACCGCCCAGCGCATTTACCAAGCCAACGCGCAGACGATCCGGACGCAAGACCAGATCTTGCAGACCATCGTCCAGCTGCGTTGATGGCGATGAACCCCGGTCACCCTGCGATCACCCTGCGCCAGACGCGGTGACCGCTCACTGGCATTGAGTCGAGCAGGAGCAACCCATGGATCGCATGGTTTACAACGCGATGGCAGGTGCCAAGGCCGCCATGCAGCGGCAAGAGGTGCTGTCCAACAACCTGGCGAATGTCAGCACCTCGGGCTTTCGGGCCGAGTTGGTGGCCTTCCGCGCCGTACCGGTGCGCGGCGATGGGGCCAGCACGCGCGCCTACGCCCTGGAAACCACGGTGGGTTACAACGACGAAGCCGGCCCCTGGAACCACACCGAGCGGCGCCTGGATGTGGCGATGGTGGGCAAGTCCTGGCTGGCCGTGCAGGGCCTGGACGGCACCGAGGCTTACACGCGGGCGGGCTCCTTGGACGTCAACGCCGAGGGCCTGCTGGTGACCAAGTCGGGCTTGCCGGTGCTGGGCGACGGCGGCCCCATCACCGTCCCGCCCAACACCACGGTGCAAATCGGTGCCGATGGCACGGTCAGCGCGCAAGGCCAGACCGGCCGCCCCAACACCGTGGGCCGCATCAAGTTGGTCACACCCGAGACCCCGCTGAACCGCAGCCCAGACGGTCTGTTCCGGGGCGTGGAGGGCGACTTGCAGGCCGACCCCAATGCAAGGCTGGTCAGCGGTGTGCTCGAAGGCAGCAACGTCAGCGCCGTGGAAACGATGGTGGCCATGATCTCCGCCGCCCGCCAGTTCGAACAACAGATGAAGCTGCTCACCCTGGCCCAAACCCAGGGCCAGGTGTCGAGCAAGCTGTTGTCGCCGACCTGAAGTGACCCCCAGTCTCTCGGCGGTCGCTGACCGCATGAAGGAAACCCGACCATGATGCGCAGCCTCTGGATCTCCAAGACCGGGATGGAAGCCCAGCAAATGCAGCTGGACCACATCTCCAACAACCTGTCCAACGTCAGTACGGCGGGCTACAAACGCACGCACGCGCAGTTCGAAGACTTGATGTACCAGAACCTGCGCCAAAGCGGAGCACCGCAAACCGAGCAGACCACGCTGCCCACGGGCTTGCAGGTGGGCCTGGGGGTGCGTCCGGTCGCCAGCAGCCGCACCTTCAGCCAGGGCAATCTGCAGCAAAGCGACAACGCCTTGGACATCGCCATCCTGGGCGACGGCTTCTTCCAGATCCAGCGGGCCGACGGCACCACCGCTTACACGCGGGACGGCCAGTTCAAGCTCGACGCGAACGGCCAGATGGTGACGAACAACGGCGACACGCTGCTGCCCGGCATCACCGTGCCGCCCAACGCCCGGCAGATCAGCATCGGTCAGGACGGCACCGTGAGCGCCGTGGTGGGGGGCTCGACGACGCCGCAAACGCTGGGCCAAGCGCAGCTGGCCAACTTCATCAACCCCAACGGCCTGCAGGCCCAGGGCGGCAACCTGTTCAGCGAAACCGCCAGCAGCGGCGCCCCGCAGGTGGGCAACCCCGGCACCAACGCTCTGGGCAACATCAAGCAAGGGCACATCGAAACCAGCAACGTGAACGTGGTTGAGGAGCTGGTGCAAATGATCACCACCCAACGCGCTTACGAGCTCAACAGCAAGGCCGTGCAAACCAGCGATCAGATGCTGCAGCGCTTGTCGCAGCTGTGATGGCCTGAGCAGCAGCCGCACCGACTCTCCCCAAGGGCGCCCCAGCTCAAGACACCGAGGGCCTTCGCATGCCAAACCTCCGTCACCTCATCCTCATGGCCTTGCCCCTGGCCGCCGGCTGCTCATCGATGCTGGACCCGCGCGTGGACATGGAGCCGCCCCCCGTGGTGCAGATGCCCACGCTGGCCACGCCCATGGCCCAAAACGGCGCCATCTACCAGGCCGCGAGCTACCGCCCCCTGTTCGAGCAGCACCGCGCTCGCATGGTGGGCGACACCCTGACCATCGCCATCGCCGAAAAGGTCACCGCTTCACAAAGCTCCACCAGCAAGGCCGACCGCACGGGCTCGCTCACCGCCGACGTCACCGCCGTGCCCTTCGTCAAGCCCAACAGCTTTGCCAACGGGCGGGCCAGTGCGGGCGCCAGCAGCGGCAATGTGACCGAGGGCAAAGGCAGCAACGCCAACACCAACGAGTTCAGCGGCACGGTCACGGCGGTGGTCACGGGCGTGCTGTCCAACGGGCACCTGCTGATCAGTGCTGAGAAGCAGATCGGCGTCAACAACAACGTGGACGTGTTGCGTTTTTCGGGTCAGGTCGACCCACGCGCCATCCAGGCGGGCAACACCGTGGCCAGCACGGCGGTGGCCAATGTGCGCATCGAGCAGCGCGGGCGCGGCGCCGCCGCCGAGGGCTTGCACGGAATTGGCTGGCTTTCACGCTTCTTCTTGAGCCTCAGCCCGACCTAAAGTTTTCCAACAATCGGTCGAACCCCCTTCTTGGGGTCCCTGACGGGATTCGACCGATGAAGTGCCTCCTCGCTCTCTTGCTGGCCCTGGCCAGTACCGCCGCCCCGACCGCCCTTGCTGCGACCCGCATCAAGGAAGTCGCGACCGTGGCGGGCGTGCGCTCCAACCCCTTGACGGGCTACGGCCTGGTGGTCGGGCTGGACGGCACCGGCGACCAAACCACCCAGTCGCCCTTCACCAACCAAAGCCTGCAGGCCATGCTGCAGCAGTTCGGCATCACGCTACCGCCGGGCGTGAACCCCAGCCCGCGCAACGTGGCGGCCGTCATCGTCACGGCGCAACTGCCGCCCTTCGCCCAGCCCGGGCAGGCGCTCGACGTCACCGTTTCCTCCATCGGCAACAGCAAGAGCCTGCGCGGCGGCACCCTGGTGGCGACACCGCTGCGCGGTGCCGACGGACAGATCTACGCGCTGGCCCAGGGCAACCTCATCGTGGGTGGCGCCGGCGCCTCGGCCGGCGGCAGCAAGGTGCAGGTGAACCACCTGGCGGTGGGACGCATCCCGGCCGGCGCCACGGTGGAGCGCAGCGTGCCCACGCCCCTGAACCAGCCGGGGCCTTTGCAACTCGACCTGAACAGCACCGACTTCGCCATGGCCCGCGCCGTGGCCCGCGCCATCAACCAAGCCAAGGGCAACGGCACGGCCTCGGCCCTGGACGGGCGTGTCATCCGCGTCAACGCCCCCAGCGACCCCGACGAGCGGGTGGCCTTCCTGGCGGACCTGGAAAACCTGAGCTTCGACACCGCCGCCCCGCCTGCCCGCATCGTCATCAACGCGCGCACGGGGTCGGTGGTGATGAACCAGGCCGTCAGCATCGGCGCCTGCGCGGTGGCGCATGGCAACTTGAGCGTCACCATCAACAGCACGCCCCAGGTCAGCCAGCCCGCTCCGCTTTCCGGGGGGCAAACCACCGTCACCGAAAAGGTCGACATCACGGTGCGGCAAGAACCGGGGCCATTGATCCAACTGCCCGCCAGCACCAAGCTGGCGGACGTGGTCAAGGCCCTGTCGGCCCTGGGCGCCACGCCGGCCGATCTGCTCGCCATCCTGCAGGCCATGAAGGCCGCCGGCGCCCTGCAGGCCGAGATCGAGGTGATTTGATGACCGCCCCACCCTCGAACCAGCACCTGGCCTTTGACGCCCAAGCCGGCGCTGCGCTGCGGGCACGCGCCGCGCGCGACCCCCAAGGCGCCGTCAAAGAAAGCGCCAAACAGTTCGAAGCCCTGTTCATGCAAGAGGTGATGAAGCGCATGCGCGCCTCCACCTTGTCCAGCGGCTTGATGGACAACGAGGCCAGCAAGCTGGGCACCGAGATGCTGGACCAGCAGTTCGCCCAGCAGCTCACCGGCCTGCCTGGCGGTTTGTCGGGCGCCATCGAGCGCCAGCTCAGCCGCAACCTGGGCGTGCAGGCCCCGGCAGCGCCCCCCACGCCGGCCCCCTTGCCGTCCCTGGGCAAGCGCAACGTCCCCGAGCGGGCAGCGCAGTTCATCCTCAAGCACGAAGGCGCAGCCAAGCAGGTGGAAGCGGAAACCGGCATCCCCGCGCATTTCATGCTGGCCCAGGCGGCGCACGAGACCGGCTGGGGTCGCAGCCCCATCAAGACCGCAGGCGGCGGCGACAGCCACAACCTGTTCGGCATCAAGGCGAGCTCGAACTGGACGGGCAAGGTGGCCGAGATCACCACCACCGAGGTCATCAACGGGGTCGCACGCAAGGTCACCGCCAAGTTCCGCGCCTACGACAGCCCCGAGGAGGCCTTCCGCGATTACGCGCGCCTGCTCAAGGGCAACCAACGCTACGCGCAGGCCGTGGCCGCCGCCGAGACCGAGAACGCCCAAGCCTTCGCGCACCACCTGCAACGCGCCGGCTATGCCACCGACCCCGCGTACGCCGACAAGCTGGCCCGCGTCATCAACACCACGGTTCGCGTCCAGCGGGCTCTGGCCTGAGGCTGAGAAGGAAAGCACGCCATGGGAGCCTCTCTGCTGCTGACGCTGGGCGCGCGGGCGATGAACGCCAGCCAAACGGCCATCAACACCATCGGCCACAACATCGCCAACGCGAACACGCCGGGTTACTCGCGGCAAAGCGCCGTGCTCAAGACCGCCGCGCCACAGTTCACGGGCGGAGGCTTTCAGGGCAAAGGCGTCCAGGTCGACACCATCACGCGCGCCTACAACCAGTTCCTCAGCCGCGAGGCCACCACCTCGCGCTCCACGGCCGTATCCGACCTCACCCTGCTCAACAACCTGCAGCGCCTGGAAAGGGTGCTGCCACCGGGTGAAGCCGGGCTGGGCCAGGGCATGAGCCAGTTTCTCAACGCCATGGTCGACGTCTCCAGCCGGCCGAGCGACACCGCGGCACGTCAGGTGGTGCTGGCGCGCGCGCAGGAAATGGCCGCACGCTTTGCCAGTGCCGGCCAACAGTTGCAGGACCTGCAGCAAGGCGTGGTCACCGAGCTCAAGGCCAACGCCGTGGTCGTCAACCAGCTCGCCAAGCAAATCGCCACCCTCAATGGCGACATCGCGCGGCTCACGGGCTCGGACAACAGCCCCAACGACCTGCTCGACCAGCGCGACCAGTTGGTGGCCGAATTGGCCAAGTACATCGGTGTCAGCACCATCCCCGCTTCGGACGGCTCGGTGGGCGTCTTCATTGGCGGCGGGCAGGTGCTGGTGCTGGGCAGCCAGGCGCGGTCGCTGGTGGTGCAGAACGACCCCTACGACGGCCAACGCGCACAGGTCGCCATCCTGGACAGCGGCAACACCCGGGCACTGGACACGAGCGTGCTCACCGGCGGCTCGATCTCCGCCCTCGTGAGCTACCAAAACAAGGACCTGCAGGACGCCCGCAACTACATCGGTCAGCTGGCCACGGCCATCACCATGCGCGTCAACACGCAGCAGGCCTTGGGTTTGGACTTGAGCACGCCAGCCGGCGCGGGGGTGGCCCTGTTGGCCGTCGGCGCCCCCAACGTGCTGCCGGCCAGCACCAACGCGCGCGACGCCAGCGGCGCTTTCTTGTCGGGCGTGACGGTCACACGTGTCGACCCCGGCTTCTTGCAAGCCAGCAGCTACACCCTCAAGGGCGACCCGGCCGCCGTGGGCAGCTACCTGCTCGTTCGCGAGAGCGACGGCGTGGTGCGCAGCGTGGCCGATGGCGACGTGATCGATGGCTTCCGCATCGATTTCAACCCTGCGCCCCCGGGTCCCTTCGACACCTACCGCCTGGAGCCTGTGGCCACGGCGGCGGTCAGCATGCGCCGCGTGCTCGACCAAACGCAAGGCATCGCCGCCGCCAGCCCCATCAGTGCCGTCACCAACGTGGCCAACACCGGCACGGCCAGCGTGAACAGCATCTACGCCGTGGACACGACGAACTTCAACCCGGCCGAGTTCCCGGCCAGCGTGGTGTTCGGCGCCAGCAATCCGGACGGCAGCGTCGACTACACACTGACCACACAGAGTGGCGTCTTCAACGGCGTTTGGCGGGCCGGCCAGCCCCTGGGCAACGAGCCCGGCATCGACCAGGGCTTCGCGCTGAACCTGGTGGGCGTCCCGCGCCCTGGCGACAGCCTGGCGATCAACCCGACCCAATACCCGGGGCAAAACAACGGCAACGTCCAAGCCTTCCTGGCGCTGCAGGGCGAGCGCTTCGTCGGTCAACGCGACCTGGGCAGCGGCGTCATCGCCGCTGGATCCACGCTGAACGACGCCTACGCGGCCGCCATGGGCGACATCGGTGCTCGCGCGCAGGGCATGGAGTACCTCGCCAAGGCCTCTGACCAAGTCGCCAACGACGCCGAGTCCGCCTTGTCGAGCGAGGTGGGCGTCAACCTGGACGAAGAGGCGGCCCGCCTGCTGCAGTACCAGCAGGCCTACCAAGCCTCGGCCAAGATGCTCCAAGTGGCCCAAACCGTTTTTGACGAACTGCTCAACTCCGTCCGCTGAGCCGATTGAGGTCCTCCCATGCGCGTTTCCACCGCCAACCTCTACAGCAGCACCATCGCCCAGTTGCAGCGCCGCCAACAGGAGCTGCAGCAGACCCAGGTGCAACTCACTTCGGGCAAGCGGGTGGCCGACGCCAGCGACGACCCCACGGGTGCGGCACGCATCGAGCGGGCCCTGGCGGCCATCGGGCGCGTGGACGCCAACCAACGCGCGCTGGAAGCCAGCCGCAACAGCATGACGCTGGCCGAGTCCGCCATGGGCGACGCCACCGAAATCCTGCAGCAGATCCGCGAAACCCTCGTGGCCACCGGCAATGCCTCCTATGGCGACAGCGAGCGCCGCAGTCTGGCCGACAAGATCGCCGGCCTGCGCAAGCAACTGCTGTCCATCGCCAACCGCCCCGATGGTTCGGGCGGCTACGTGTTCAGCGGCCAGGGCTCCAGCCAGCCGCCCTTTCTCGACGAAGCCACCGGCGTTCGCTTCAACGGCGTGCCCGGCACCGTGCTCACCGGCAACCTCGACAACTTCGCCATGACCGTGGACGGCCGCCTGGCCTGGGAGCAGGCGCGCAGCGGCAACGGCACGTTTGCCACCGGGCCGCTGCCCAACGCCAACACCGGCCAGCCGCCGACCTTGTGGATCGACTCGGGGCGCGTGACCAACCCGCAAGCGCTCACGGGGCACGAGTACGCCATCCAAATCGACGGCACCACCGGGCTGTCACAAGCCACCATCACCGACGTCACCACCGGCAGCGTGGTCGCCACAGTCTTGCCGTTCGAGCCGGGCAAAGCGATCGTGTTCGATGGCATGACCATCACCCTCAATGGCACGGTGACGGACGGCGATCGTTTCGAGATCAAGCCCTCGGTGGCCGACTCGAACATCTTCAACGTCCTTGACAGGGTGGTGGGCGAACTGCGCACGCCCAACCGCAGCGCCATCCAGATCCAGCAAAGCAACATCATCGCCCTGCGGGACATCGACCAATCGTTTGCCAACTTTCAGGAGGTGCGCTCTTTGGTGGGCGAGCGCCTCAACCTGCTGGACGGCACCGAGAGCCGCTTGTCGGGCCTCAAGCTGTACAACCAAGCCGAGCGCAGCGCCGCCGAGGACCTGGACATGACCGAGGCCATCTCGCGATTCCAGATCCAACAGACCGGCTACGATGCAGCGCTACGGTCTTACGCGGCCGTGCAAAGACTGACCCTGTTCCAGTATCTGAACTTCTGATGGGGTGACCCTTGGCGCCCCAGCGCGTTTGCCGGGAGCCCTTGCGCGATGAGTCTGAAGCACCCCATCTTGGCCCAGGTGGCCTTGGGTTACGCCCCGCTCTACGACGCGCAGCGTCAGGTCATGGCCACGCGCCTGACCCTCGTCCCCCTCAAGCCCGACGTCGCCTTGGATCCTGCCGAGGTGCTGGCCGTGGCGCTGGACGCCTGCCCGGCCTCGCACCGCCCGGTGATCCTCAACGTCCCGCACGAAGCCACGCTGGCGGCAGTGGCTCGCTGCGAGCTCCCGCCCCACCTGAGCCTGGAGGTGCCCGCCTTCTTGGCCGGCAGCATGGCCGAGGCCCTGCTGTCGTGCTCAGGGCAACTGCTCAAGGGCGTGAGCGACGTGGGGGCGCCGCGTAGCACCTTCAAAGCCACGGAGCTCGACCTGGACGACCTGCGCCGCGGCGTGACCGACCCCAACCGCTTGCCCCTGTGGTGCAACGTGGTGCGCTCGGCTCCGGAGGCCGCGGAAGCCTTCCAGCGTGGCGCCCAAGCCGTGTTTGGCCTGCCGGTGGAGGGCGCCTACGAGCCGCCCGCGGGCTCGCCCAAGGTGGACGTGAGCGCCGACCTGCAGGTGCTCATGCAGCTCATCGGTCAAGTCGACCGCGGGGAGGCGCCCGACCGCCTCGAGGCCACGCTCAAGCGCGACCCCAGCCTGGCCTTCAAGCTGCTGCGCTACATGAACAGCGCGGCCTTCGGGCTGCCCGTCGAGGTCACCTCGTTCCGCCACGCCATGATGTTGCTGGGCCTGGCGCGGCTCAAGCGCTGGCTCGCCCTGCTGTTGGCCACGGCTTGCAAGGACAACGCCATGCGCCCCGTCATGTGGGCCGCGCTGCGCCGAGGCTTGCTGATGGAAGAACTGGCCCGCGGCTTGAACGACCGCGAGGCGCAAGACGAAATGTTCATCTGCGGCCTGTTTTCGCTGCTGGATCACCTGCTCAAGTCGCCCTTCGACAAGCTGCTGGCGTCGGTTCCCTGCCCCGAGCGCGTGGTTCAGGCCTTGGTCCACCACACCGGCCCCTACCAGCCCTACCTGGACATGGCGCGCGCCATCGAAAGCGAGTCGCCCTTCGACCACCGCGACGCCGCCGCGGCCCTGATGCTGGGTCCAGCCGAGGTCAACCAAGCCGTGGTCGTGGCGCTCGCCAAAGGCGCCCAGTTGGACTGATGAGCGCCGCCCCTTGCCCGCCACCCCACGAGACCACCGGCTCGCTGCGCTGCCGGCTCGACCCCCATGCCTTGGCGGCGCTGCGGGCCCTCGACGCCGGCGCCCCGGGGGGCCTGTTGGCACGCCTCGTCCCTGCCTTCGAGCGAACGCTGGACCGAGGGCTGGGCGAGATCAACACCGCCAGCCAGGCCGAGTTGGACCGAGATCGGATCGCTCGCGCCGCCCATCAATTGAAGTCGGCCTGCGCCCACGTGGGCGCGCTGGAAGCCGCCGCACAGTGCGCCGATCTGGAGCGTGATTGCCGCTCCCCCGCCCCGTCCGACCCCAGGCCCGCCTTGGCGGCCTTGCGCCACACCTTGGAGGGCGTTCGCATCGCCGTGCGAGACCTCTCCGAGGCCGCCCCATGACCGAAGCCGCGCCGCCCCGTCTGCTTTTGGTGGACGACGACGCCAGCTCGCGCCTGGTCGCGCAAGCCATGCTGCGCCAGCATGGCTTTGCGGTGGACACCGCGGCCAGCGGCGAGGCCGCGCTGACGCTGCTGGCTGGCACCGCCGATCCCCTGCCCGATCTGATCCTGCTGGACGCCGTGATGCCCGGCCTGGATGGGTTCCAGACTTGCGAGCGCATCCGGGAGATGCCGGGATGCGAAGCCCTGCCCTTGGTCATGCTCACCGTATTGGACAGCGACGACGCGGTGGATCGGGCCTTCCAAGTGGGCGCCACCGACTTCGTCGCCAAAGGCACCTCGTGGCGACTGCTGGCGGCCCGACTTCGGCACCAGTTGCGGGCTGCCTGCACCCTGCGCGAACTGGCCCGGTCGCGCGAGCGGCTCGCCCGCGCCCAGGACTTGGCGCGCATGGGCAGCCTCGAATGGCAACCCGACGAGCCCCACCCGCGCCTGTCGGCCGAGGCCTTGCGTGCGCTCGGTCTGCCCCCCTTGAGCCTGCCGCGCTGGGTGGACCTGCTGCGTTTGGTGTCTCGCGACGAGCGGCACAGCCTGCTGCTGCGACTGCGCGAACTGCAGGCCTTCGGTGCCCCCGTGCTGACCGACGTGGCACTGCACCTGCCGGACGGTCGTCAGCGCATCGTCCACCTCGAGTTGGAACCCGAGGTCTCCTTCGAGCGTCAAGGCACTGCCATGGGCTTTGCCGGCATGGTCCAAGACGTGACCGAGCGGCGTCAAGCGGAAGACCGCATCCGCCAGCTGGCGCACTTCGACGCGCTGACCCACCTGCCCAACCGGCGCCAGCTCCTGTGGCGCATCGATCGCGCCGCCGACGCCGCCCGACGCCATGGCCACCGGGCCGCCGTGCTGCTGATCGACCTGGATCGATTCAAGAACGTCAACGACACCATGGGCCACAGCGCCGGCGATGAACTGCTGGTGGAAGTGGCCCGTCGGTTGCGGACGTGCGTGCGCCACACCGACCAGGTCTTGGATTTGGCTTTCGAGCCGGGCGGCATCCGCCAGCACCGCAGCCTGGAAGCCGTGGGGCGCCTGGGGGGCGACGAGTTCGTGGCGCTGTTGCCCGAAGTGGGCGATCAGGCCGACGCTGAGCGCGTGGCCCAGCGCATGCTGGCCGCTTTCCGCGAGCCAGTGGTGGTGGGCGCCCAAGACTTCTTCATCACGGCCAGCATCGGCATTGCGCTGTGCCCCGACGACGGACAAACCGCCGCCGATTTGCTGCGCAACGCCGACTTGGCCATGTACACCGCGAAGGACCAAGGGCGCAACGCCGCGGCGCTCTACACGCCGCAACTGGCGGCGCAGGGTCGCGTTCGCCTGGCCTTGGAGTCGGCGCTGCACAAGGCCCTGGAGCGCCAGGAGCTGGTGCTGCACTACCAGCCCAAAGTGGATGTTGAAACGGGCCGCATGGTGGGCGTGGAGGCCTTGATGCGCTGGCAGCGCCAGGGGCAGTTGGTGCCGCCGGGCGACTTCATCCCGCTGGCCGAAGAGAGCGGCCTCATCGTGCCGATGTCGGAATGGGCGCTGCGCGAAGCCACCCGCCAAGCGCGCGTTTGGCAGCAGGAGTTCGGCTTTGACCAGTCCATCGCCGTCAACCTGCCCAACCGACTCTTTGAGCGCCCCGACCTCGTCGCCCACATCCAAACCTGCGTGGAGCAGGAAGACGTGCCCCATCACCTGCTGCAGCTCGAAATCACCGAGAGCGGGCTGATGAAAGACCTGCACGGCGTCATCCCCACGCTCGAGCAACTCAACGCCGTGGGCATCCAAATCTCGATCGACGACTTCGGCACCGGCTACTCCTCGCTCAGCTACCTGACGAGCCTGCCCTTGTCCGAACTCAAGATCGACCGCAGCTTCGTCAAGGACTTGGGCCAACGCCCCCAAGCCACCGCCGTGGCCGCAGCCATCGTCGCCTTGGCCCGCTCGCTGGGCCTGCGCGTGGTGGCCGAAGGGGTGGAGACCACCACCCAGCTCGACGCCCTCTGCGCCCTGGGCTGCCGCGTCATGCAGGGCTACCTGTTCGCCAAGCCCATGCCCGCTGACGCGGTGCCGCATTGGGTGAAAACGGCCGTCTTGGCCCGCCCCTCGCGCCCCCTCGCGCCCGAAGCCACGCCGCAGTGAGCCGCTGATGCCCGGACTGTCTCCCGCCCAACTGGCCAAGCAAGCGCTGCGGCGCATCGCCGTTTCCAAGCTCGAGCCCACGCCCGACAACTACGCCAAGGCCTACGCCGCCGAGGCCGCCGAAGCCGGACAAACCTGGCAGGAAGCCCAAGCCCTGCCTGAAAAGGCCCAGCCCGCTGTGTTGCGGCTGCTGCAATGGGTGGGCGACCCCAGCGAGCGCCAGGCCCTGGCGCTGGCCCTGCGGCAATCGCAATGGGACGAGATGTTGCGGCTGACCGAGCGCTTGCTGGCCGCCGACGGCCCAGCCGCCCAGGGCGAAGCCTGGTCGCAAACCGTCGAACGCCTGGCCCGGGGCTTGGAGCGCGGCGGCAAGGTCTGGACCCTGGCACGCAAGAAAGACGGCCTGCAGCGCGTGCTCAACGCCAACAAGGGCGATGGCGCAAGGCTGGTGCGGCGGCTGCGCCAGCTCGTGCAAAGCTGGGACAGCGACGTGGAGAGCGACGCCGGCGTGGACACCAAGCTCGAAGCGTCCGAGGGCACCCCGAGCCAGTTTCTGGACGAACTCGAGCGCGATGATGGCCCCCCTGAGCGCGAAGCGCCGCCCGACACCATCCACCTGGACCTCGACGACGACAGCGAAACGCCCTGGACGCAAGCGGGACAGGCCCTGCATGACACCGTGCAAAGCGCTTTGGCGCCGCTGGAGGCCACGGCGGCGGGCGAATCCCAATTGGCCGAGCTGACCCGCGAGTTGAACGACGCCCACGCGCTCCTGCAGGAGCAACCCGCCGACCTCGGCCACGCGCAAGCCCTGGCTGGCCTGTGCCAGCGCGCCCGTCGGGTGCTGGGTCAGCGCCAGCAACTGTTGGGCCACTTGGCGCAACTGTGCGAAGAACTCAGCGGCAGCTTGGTCGAGCTCAGCGAAGACGAAAGCTGGGCTCGGGGGCAGGCCCACCTGATGGCCGATGCGCTGTCGCAAGGCCTCACGCCACGCGCCGTGCGCGCGGTGGGCGAACGCCTGAGCGCCACCCGCGAGCGCCAGCGCGGCCTGCGCGAGCAACGCACGCAGGCGCGCGAGGCCCTCAAGGGCCTGATCCAAACCCTGCTCACCGAGCTGGGTCAACTCAGCCAGCACACCGACCGCTTCAGCCAAAGCATGGGCCGCTATGTTGAAGTCATCGAAGCTGCCGACAGCCTCGAGAGCCTGACCGGCGTGGTGCGCGAAATGGTGCAAGAAAGCCGCAGCGTGCACGACCTGGTGCAGCAAACCCACACCCGGCTTCACGAAGAAAACGAGCGCGTGCAGGCCTTGAGCCAGCGCGTGCAAGACCTCGAACACGAGCTCGAGCGCTTGGCCAGCGAGGTCCAGACCGACCAACTCACCCAAGTGGCCAACCGCCGCGGGCTGGTCGCCAGCTTTGACAGCGCGCAAGCCCAACAGGCCCGCGACGGCGAGCCGCTGGCGCTGGCCCTGCTCGACATCGACAACTTCAAGAAGTTGAACGACAGCCTTGGCCATGCGGCGGGCGACGAGGCTTTGAAAAACTTGGCCGCCCGGGCCCAAGCCATCCTGCGGCCCGGCGATCTGGTGGCCCGCTATGGCGGCGAAGAGTTCGTCTTGCTGCTCCCGGCCACCCCGCTCGACGAGGCCACCCAGGTGTTGGGCCGCCTGCAACGTTCGCTGTCGGCCAGCCTTTTCATGCACGAAGGCAAGGACGTGTTCGTGACCTTCTCGGCCGGCGCCACGCTGTACCGACCGGGCGAGTCGCTCGAGCAAGCGCTGGACCGGGCCGACGAGGCCCTGTACGAGGCCAAGCGCACCGGCAAGAACCGCACCTGCATCACCCCCTGAGGGCGCCGCCCACCTTGAATCGGGGGGTGGCCAACACCCTGGAACAGGCACTGCATCCCTCAATGCGGGGGGGGCCTCGGCGAGGTGCGCCCACCTAAAATCAAGGTCTGCGCCAGATGTAACGGAATGTGACCAGGGCCATGGGGCCGGTTGCTTGGTGTTGCGCTGCGCGCCCCCTTCAACTTCCTCGATCGGCCTTCGGCCCCCCGTGGGCGCGCACCTTGGGCGCGTGGTCCACCGTGGCCGCTGGGCCGTCAATGCCCATGACGCCCCAACGCTCCTTGCTGCTCTCCTTGATCTTGACTGCCCTGCTGCCCGCTCAGGCGCAGGACGCGGCGGCCCTCAAGGCCGTGGCCGAAAAGGCCCTGGCCACCAGCCCCGAGGTGACCGCACGCTGGAACGCATACCAGGCGGCACTGGAAGGGTGGGACGCGGCAAGGGCCGCGCGCGGACCGCGAGTGGATTTGCGTGCCGAAGCCGGCCAAGAGCGCTTCCAGTACGACGTGGCCCCCAGCAGCCGCCTCAACCGCACCGGCACCAGCCTGACCCTGACCCAAGTGCTCTGGGATGGTCTGGGCACGCAACGCGAGATCGAACGCAGCTCCAACGAGCGCCTCAGCCGCTACTTTGAATTGCTGGACGCCAGCGAAAACACCGCGCTGGAGGCCGTGCGCGCCCTGATCGACGTGCAACGCATGCGTCGCCTGGCCACCCTGGCCGCGGACAACGTGGCCGAGCACCGCAAGGCCCTGGACAAGATCGAAACCCGGGTCAAGGCCGGTGTGGGACGCGGCGTCGACCAAGAGCAAGCGCAAGCACGCTTGGCCTTGGCCGAATCCAACCTCGTCACCGAGCGGGCCAACCTGCACGACGTGATGGCCCGCTACCAGCGCATCGTGGGCGAAGCACCGCAGCGCCAAGTGCCGCCCTTGGCGCCCCTGGACGCCCGCCTGCCCGCCTCGGCGATCGAGGCCTTGCAACAGGCCGTGAGCCAAAGCCCGGCCATCCGCGCCAGCGTGGCCGCTTTGCGGGCAGCCGAGTTTTCGGTGAAAACGCGAGAATCGCTGCTGCAACCGCGCGTCGAGTTCCGCGCCCGCACCGGGCGGGGCCATAACTTCAACAGCCTGGAAGGTCGCCGTGGCGACAGCGGCGCCGAGGTGGTGTTGAACTGGAACCTCTTCGACGGCGGCGGCGACCGCGCCCGCGTGCGCCAACAGGCGGCCCTGCTGAGCCAGGCCAGCGACCTGCGCGACAAGGCCTGCCGCGATGCGACGCAAGTGGCCGCCATCGCCTACAACGACATGAACAAGCTCCGCGAGCAAGTCGCTTTGCTGCAGGCCAACACCGACGCCATCGAGCGTGCCCGCCAGGCCTATCGCCAGCAGTTCGACATCGGCCAACGCAGCTTGCTGGACTTGCTGAACGCCGAAAACGAGGCTTACACCGCGCAGCGCGCGCTGGCCAACGCCCAGTTCGACCGTGCCCTGGCTGCTGCACGCACGCACGCGGCGATGGGCCAACTGACCCAACAACTGGGCTTGGCCCGCCGCACGCAAGACGACGACGCCAACGGCTGGCAGGCGGGCGATGCCGCCCCGGCCCGCTGCCCCGCGCTGCCGCCCAACCTGGACGCCTTGCTTTGAGCCTGGAGCCCGGCCTCCCGGCCGACGCCCCCCGCGTGCGCGAAGACCTCGCGCAGCCCGACCCCTTGTTGGACTGCCTGGTCGAGGTGTGCCGCCTCCACGGCCTGCCGGCATCCCGCGCCTCGCTCAGCGCCGGGCTGCCGCTGAGCGACCGCGGCTTGAGCTTGGAACTGGCCGAGCGCGCGGCGGCTCGCGCTGGCCTGTCCGCCCGCGTGCAGCGCATGGCGCTGCACGATATCGACCGCGCGGTGCTGCCGACCATCCTCATCCTGAAGGGCAACCGAGCCTGCGTGCTGGGAGGCTGGAGCGAAGACGGCCAACAAGCCGAGGTGCTGCTGCCCGAAACCGGCCACGGTCGCGTCACGCTCGACCGGGCCGACCTGGCCCAGCGCCACACCGGCTTGGTGCTGAATGTGCGCCCGCACTTCCGCTTCGATGCCCAGGCCGCGCGCGAGCCCGCCATCGACCACCCGAGCGCGCACCCGGTGGCGCGGCACTGGTTCTGGGGCGCCATCCTGGAGCAGCGGGGGCTTTACCAGGACGTCCTGCTGGCCGCCTTGCTGATCAACCTGTTCGCGTTGGCGGTGCCGCTGTTTTCCATGAACGTGTACGACCGCGTGGTGCCCAACCTCGCCTTCGACACCCTGTGGGCCCTGGCCATCGGCGTGAGCCTGGTGCTGTTGGGCGACCTGCTCTTGCGATGGCTGCGCGGCCGCTTCGTCGACGAGGCCAGCGCCCGCGTCGACGTCCGGCTCTCCGCCGTGCTGATGGAGCGCGTGCTGGGCATGCGCTTGGCGGCCAAGCCCGATTCGGTGGGTTCATTCGCCAGCCACCTGCGGGGTTTCGAGCAGGTGCGCGACTTCATCGCGGCCGGCACCGTCACGGCCTTGATCGACCTGCCCTTCGCCTTGCTGTTTTTGCTGGTGATCGTCTGGATTTCGCCCTGGATGGCGCTGCCCGTCATCGCCATCGGCCTGCTGACCTTGGCCCTGGGCTGGCTGCTGCAAGCCCGGCTGCAGGCCCTGTCCTTGACCACCTACCGAGCCAGCGCCCAGCGCAATGCCACGCTGATCGAAGCCCTCACCGGCCTGGAGACGCTGAAAACCCAAGGCGCGGAGGGCCTCGTGCAAGCGCGTTGGGAGCACACCAATGCCTTCTTGAGCGCCACGCAGGTGCAGATGCGCGAGCTGAGCGGCCGGGCCACCAACGGCACGCTGTTCCTCGGGCAGATGGCCCCGGTGGTGCTGGTGGTCGTGGGCGTGTACCTGATTGCGCAGCGCGAACTCACCATGGGCGGCCTCATCGCCTGCACCATGCTGGCGTCGCGCGCCTTGGGTCCAGCGGGCACCGTGGTGGGCCTGCTGCTGCAAGCCCAAAACGCACGCACCGCCTTGGACGGCCTCGAGCAGTTGATGGCCAGCCCCCAAGAGCGCGAACCGCAACGGGTGGGCCTGCACCGCCCGGTGCTCCATGGGCAGATCGAGTTCCGCGGCGTGGGCTTTGCTTACCCAGGGCGCGACGACAAGGTGCTGGACAACGTCAGCTTCACCGTGCAACCCGGCGAGCACGTGGCCATCATCGGGCGCGTGGGATCGGGCAAAAGCACCCTGCAGAAGCTCATCATGGGCCTCTACCAGCCCACCAGCGGGGCCGTGCTGCTGGACGGCATCGACCTGCGCCAACTCGACCTGTCGGACGTGCGGCGCAACCTGGCGTGCGTGTCCCAAGAGGTGATGCTGTTCCACGGCACCCTGCGCGACAACATCGCCTTCGGCCAGCCGCACGCGACCGACAACGCCATCCTGGAAGCGGCCGACATCGCCGGCCTGAGCGATTTCGTCAAGCGCCACCCGCGAGGCTTCGACATGCCGGTGGGCGAACGGGGCGAGTCGCTGTCCGGCGGCCAACGGCAATGCGTCGGCATCGCCCGCGCGGTGGTGCACAACGCCCCCATCTTGCTGCTGGACGAGCCCACCAGCGCCATGGACTTCAGCACCGAGTCGCACATCACCCGACGCATGGCGTCGTTCGCGCAAGGCCGCACCGTGGTGCTGGTCACGCACCGCACCTCCATGCTGGCGCTGGTGGAGCGCGTCATCGTGGTGGACAACGGACGCATCGTGGCCGATGGGCCGCGTGAGCGCGTCATGGAAGCACTGGCCGCAGGTCGCATCGCGAAGGCAGGCTCATGAGCGCGCGGCCCAGCCTCCCTCCGCCCCAGGCCTCGCGCTGGGCCCGCTGCCTTGGCTGGTTCCACGCCTTGGTGGCGCTGCCACCGCCGCCCGTGTCGCCCGCCGTGCGCGAGTTCGAGGCCGCCGCCCAAGAGCTGATCAACGCCCAGCAGCGCCAACGCTCGCGGACGATGGTCCGGGCCGTGGCCGCCGTCGTGGCCGTGTTGCTGGTGTGGGCGGGATTTGCCCGTGTCGATGAGGTCACCAAGGGCGACGGCAAGGTGGTGTCGTCTCGCAGCCTGCAAACGGTCCAGTCCCTCGATGGCGGCGTGGTGACGTCCATCTTGGTCCGGGAGGGCGATGTCGTCGAGCAAGGGCAACTGCTGCTCACCATCGACGCCACCCGAGCCACCTCCGGCGCGCGGGAAAACGCCGCCATGGGCTTTGCGCTGCAGGCCCGCTTGGCCCGCCTGCGTGCGCTGGCCGAAGGCAGCGCCTTCTCCCCGCCCCCCGCCAAAGATGCCGACGAGCAGCGCATCGTCGACGAAGAGCGCCGCCTGTTCGAAAACCGCCGTGCCGAGCTCTCGGGCCAGGTGTCCATCAGCGAGCAGCAACTCGCCCAACGCCAGCAAGAACTGGGCGAAATGCGCGCTCGCAAGGCCGCCGCCGAGCGCGGCCTCGAGCTGAGCCAGCAAGAGTTGACGCGCACCCGGCCGCTGCTCGCGTCGGGCGCGGTGTCGGAGGTGGACATCATCAAGCTGGAGCGCGACCTCGCTCGCGCTCGCGGCGAGGCCGAGCAGGCCAGCGCCCAGATCGCCCGCGTCAGCGCCGCCGTGGCCGAGGCCCAGCGCAAGGTCAGTGAAACCGAGCTGGCCTTCCGCAACGAGGCCCGACGGGAGCTGGCGGAATCGCTCGGCAAGCTCAACGCCCTGACCGAAAGCGCCGTGGCTCTGAACGACAGGGTTGACAAGAGCCAGATCAAGAGTCCCGTGCGCGGCCGCATCCAACGCCTGCTGGCCAACACCGTGGGCGGCGTGGTGCAGCCGGGCAAAGACATCGTGGAGGTGGTGGCCCTGGACGACGCCCTGGTGCTCGAGGCCAAGGTTCACCCGCGCGACATCGCCTTCATCCACCCCGGGCAGGCCGCCATGGTCAAGTTCACCGCGTACGACTTCTCGATCTACGGCGGCCTGGAAGCCAAGGTGGAAAACATCAGCCCGGACACTGTGGTGGACGACAAAGGCAACGCGTTTTATGTCGTGCGCGTGCGCACCCTGAAGAGCCGACTGGGCGAGCAATTGCCCATCATCCCCGGCATGACGGCCGAGGTGGACGTGCTGACCGGCAGCAAAACCATCTTGTCGTACTTGCTGAAGCCCGTTTTGAAGGTCAAGGACAACGCGCTGAAAGAGCGCTGACGCCTCGACCGCCCGTTTGTTGTTCGACCCCAAGCCGCATTGCGGCCGACCCTGCAGGACCTGACCATGCCCGTCATCACCAAGAGCCATGACACCGTCGTTGTTGACTTGCAAGGGCAGGCCTACATCCGGCGCGCCGACGGCCAGCTGCACCCACTCAAGATCGGCGACAAGGTGATGAGGGGTGACTTGATCTTGACCAGCCAGGACGGCATCGTCGAGCTCGCCGACCCGAAGCCGGAGGACCTGTTGGCCATGGATCCCCCAGCCGCGGGCAAGGCTGCCTCCAACCCGCTGGACCGGGTGATCGAAGGACTGACGCAGGCCGACCCCAGTGTGGTGCCCGGCGCCGGGCCGAGCGCTGAACCAGGCAGCGACGGCAACAACGGCCCGGCGCTGCGGGTCGACCGCATCGCGGAAGCCATCGACCCCGCCGCGATCGAACCCACCCGCGCTGGCATCGTCCGGGGCGGGTCCGTGGTGGCCCGGGACGGCGAGCCGACCCAGCCCGAAATCAGCGTGAGCGATGTGCAGGTGAGCGAGGCCGACGGTTTCCTCACCTTCACCATCACCCTGAGCACCCTCGCCACGCAAAACGTGACGGTGAACTACCAGGTGGTCAGCGGCACCGCCCTGGCCAACGTCGACTTCAGCCCCGTGAGCGGCACGCTGACCCTGCTAGCCGGCACCAACACCGCCGTGGTCCGGGTGCCAGTGATCAACGACACGATCTTCGAGGGCAACGAGAACCTGCTCATCAGCCTGAGCAACCCGAGCAACGCCACCCTGGGCCGCGGGAGCGCCGTGGCAGTCATCGTGGACAACGATGCGGTGCCCACGGTGTCGCTCATCACGCCACCCACTGCCAACGAGGGCAACGACCTGGTGTTTGGCGTCACGCTCAGCAACGCCTCGGCCTTCGGCACCACCCTGCCCTTCAGCCTGGGTGGCGGCACGGCCGCCGGCAACGATTACGGCACGCCGACCTTCACCAACGGCGTCACCTACAACCCGGCCACCGGCACCGTCACCGTGCCGCCCGGCGTCACCAGCTTCTCGGTCGTCGTGCCCACCACGCCCGACACCACCGACGAGCCC
>NZ_JAPZSY010000068.1 GCF_027532025.1 Inhella sp.
CCGGGGGGGTGTTCGGCGCTGAGACTGGGGGGCCCGATGACCCGATCGCCCGCCCGGCTCCATCGGCCATGTATCTGTAAACTTGGATGGCAAAACGGGAGAGGGGCGGGGCTGGCGCCGCGCCCTTCTCGGGTTTTGCTCATGCCCGTCCGCTTGCAGGCGGCCGGTCCTTCGTGCGGCGTCGGACAGGACATTGGTCCTGTCCTCGGTCCTGCTCATGCCCGTCCGCTCGTAGGCGGCCGGTCCTTCGTGCGGCGTCGGACAGGACATTGGTCCTGTCCTCGGTCCGCACTCAGAACCTGAAGCTGCCGTCGTTGCGGGATTGGGTACCGCCCGCCGCGCAGGTCGTGAACTCGCGGTTGAGCGAGGTCGTGGCCTGGTCGCCTTCCCAGCGCGTGCTGGTGCCGTTGCGCTTGATGTACTTGTACTGAACCTGGGTGTTGGCGGGCAGGGCCACGGTCAGGGTCCAGGGCGAGTTGGCGGTGCTGCCTTGGATGTTGAGCTTGGGTGCGCTGGCCGGGGCCCAATTGCCCAGGGCGCCTTGGTTGCCGGCGATGTGCACGTTCTCACCCCACACCGTGTTGGCGTTGGCGATGGTGAAGGTCACCGCGCAAGTGCCAGTGGGCGGGGGCTGCACGCTGCTCAGGCGCTGCCCTTCGTGCAGGGCCACGCCCGGGAAGGCACCGCCGCCATCGGCCGGGATGTTGAGCGTTGCGGTGCCGCTGCTGGAGACGGTCACGCTGTCGCCCGTGCACCCGGTGCCGGCGGCGTTGCGCTCGCCGGTCAGCACGTTGCAGTAGGTGCCCGCGGGCAGGCCGGTGGCGAAGCTGCGGCTCCAGGCGCTGGTGCTGTTGTTCAGGGCCACAAAGCCTTTGGTGCCTCGGCTGAAGGCCACTTGGCTGACGCTGCCGGTGGTCCAGTTGGTGACGGGATGCCCATTGGTGACCGAGCGGAACTTCACCATGTTGGACACCGGACGCCAGCGGTGCACGAAGTCCCACACCACGTTGATTTGCGCGACGCCGTTGCTGTAAGGGCTGACGGTGGGGCGGTCGGCGTCCTTGACGCTGAAGCGGTAGCCCGACTGCACCTGCGCTTCGCCATAGCCCTGGGCCAACATGAAGACGTTGGCCAGGTCGTATCGCGCGGTGCCACGGGTGTCGTTGGTTTGCCCGCTGATGTAGTTGCTGGCGTTGAGCGAGTCGCCGCTGTTGCGCTCGGTGTCCCAGTTGTTCAGGAACACGGTGGCCTGCTGCGGGGGCAAGAAGCCCCAGGCCCCGCCCCAGTTGCCCCAAGAGCCCATGGCCGCGGGAATGCTGGCCAGGTTTTGGCCGTTGGCGTTGCGGAAGGCGTCGCGCATCAAGTACGTGTACTTGAACTCGTTGATGGTGCCGATGCCCGCGTAATCGGCGCGGTTGGTGGCGCCGTCCGGGATGATTTCCTGGGTGATCCAGATCTCTTCGCCGGACAAGGTCTTGGGCTGACGGGCCTTCACGGCGTTGATGATTTGCGCCAAGGCGCCGGGTGGCATGTGCTTGGCGGCGTCGATGCGGAAGCCGTCGAAGCCCATTTGCAGCAGCTTCACCAGGTAGTTGACGATTTGGCCTTGCACGTAGGCGTTTTGCGTCGCCAAGTCAGGCAAGCCCCCCAGGCGGCAGTTGCGCACGCGGTCCACCGTGGCGGGGCTGTTGTAGTCGCCGTCGGCGATGACGCAGTTCGGGTTGAAATCGTTGGCGCTGAAGGCGGGGTAGCTCAGCGTGGTGCCGTTGTAGGCGCTGCCGTCGGTGGCGGTGCCGGTGCCGTCGGCCAGCTGGTTGACCACGATGTCGGCATACACCCGCACGCCCGCGTTCTTGCAGGCCGTGACCATGCTGCGCAGCTGGGCCTCGGTGCCCATGCGGCTGGTCAGGTTCAAGTAGTTGACCGGCTGGTACACGCCCCACCAGCCCCCAGCCACCTTGGAGGCGTGTGGCGGCGAAATCTGCACACCACCGTAGCCCTTGGGGCCGAGCCATTGCTGGCACTCGGTGGCGATGTCGTTCCAGCTCCATTGGAAGAGCTGGACGGAGGTGTCGCGCGGGTTGAGTGCCGAGGCGGGCAACGAGGCGCTGGCCAAGCCCAGGGCGGCCAAGGCCGCCCAGAGGGGGCGCAAGGGGCGATGGGAAGAGGCGGGGGGGCGGGAAACGTGAGACATACCAACTCCTGGAACCGGAACGATTGAGGGGGTACTGCTGCGAACGCTGGCCGGGCCCGACCTCATCGGATCGGATCTCTCGGGTTCAGCGGGCGCGTAGTTTTGCTACGGGTTCAGGTTGGAGCGATAGGGGGAACCCGCGCTTTTACCCCTTCTGTGACATGTAGTTGCACAACAAAACGTAGACCGAATCTCATGTTGTAGCGCAGCATGGCCAAGCCAGAAACGCCAACGGCCCCCGCAGGGGCCGTCGATGCGGCAGTGCAGCATCAGCCCCGGGCCAGGCGCTCGAGGTCGATGTCGAGGTTCTGAAACAAATCAACCCAAAACAGCTGCCGCCGGTAGCCGATGACCCAAGGGTGGGCCATGTCGTTGACGATGCGGTGCACGTGCACCTTCATCGGCATGAAGGCCACTTGGATGCGTTTGGCCTCGTGGAAGAGGGCGTCGCGCTCGGGGCCGTCGGGCAGCAGCATGGCGCGCTCGTACAGGCGGTCGAAGGGCTCGTGCTTGAAGCGCGAGTAGTTTTGCTGGCCCGCTTGCGGCCCGTACAAGCGCTGCAGCATGCCGATGCCATCGGGATAGCTGGCCGTGCTGCCGAGGTACCACAGCTGCAGCTTGCCCGCTCGCGCCAGCTTGAGCTGCTCGGGCCATTTACCCGTGATGAACTTGGGCCTGATGCCCAGTGCTCGCAGGTTGCGGTTCCAGAGTTCGTCGAACTGCCGGCTCAGCGCGTCGGGTTGGGTGGCGATTTCGACCGTCAGCGGGCTGCCGTCCGGGTGGCGGCGGAAGCCCTCGGCATCGCGGCGGTCGTAGCCGTACAGGTCCAGCAGGGCCTGGGCCTTGGCTGGGTTGTACTCGCCGTTTTCGCTCTTGAACGCCGGGTCGTAGCCCGTGGTGTGGGGCAGCACCAGGCTTTGCGCCACCACGGCCTGCCCGCGGCGCACGCGGCGGATTTCGGTTTGCACGTCCATCCCCAGGCTGATCGCTCGGCGCAGGGCCACGCGGTGCGGCTCCATGCCGCCCAGCTGGGGGTCGTCCATGTTGAAGAAAGTGAAGGCGCAGTCGGCGGCGGGCAGGCGGAAGAGTTGGATGCCTTGCTTGGCCAGGTTGGGCGCCACTTGGCCGCCGGGCAGGGCGACGTTGACGAACTCGGGCGGGATGCGCTCGATGAAGTCGTGCTCTTTGTTCAGGAAGCTGAGCCAGCGCGGTTGGCTTTCTTCGATGGGACTGATTTCCACCCGGTCGATCAAGGGCAGTCGCTTGCCCTTCATGTGCGCGGCGATCTTCAGCGCTTCGGGGTCGGTGGCGGCGGTCTCGTAAAAAACCTCGCGGTAGCTGGGGTTGCGCTCCAGCGCGATGAAGCTGCTGCGCCGCCATTGCGCCAGGCGGTAGGGGCCGGTGCCCACCGGATGGCCGGGGATGTCGTCGCCATATTCATCGACCACCTCGCGCGCCACGGCGCCGAAGAGGTCGCTCTGTGCCAGCACCTCGACCAGGCGCGGGCGCGGGGCTTGGAGGCGGAACTGCAGCGTGTGCTTGTCGATCGCCCGCAGGCCTTCGAGCGGGCGGTCGTAGTCGAAGCGGCCCGAGCTGGCTTGGGCGCGCCGTTCCGACAAGCCGACGATGCCCATCTCGTCCACCGTGGGCCACATGGGGCTCACCGTCTTGGGGTCGGCAAAGCGCAGCAGGCTGTAGACGAAATCTTGCGCCACCAACTCGCGGCGCTGACCGCCGAAGGCCGGGTCGTCTTGGAAAAAGACGCCAGGCCGGATGCGGATGGTGTGCACGGTGAAGTCGGCGTTCACCTCGGGCATCGCGGTGGCGATGCGCGGCACCAGCCGCGCCGGGCGGGCGAGCGGGTCGTAGCCGTACAAGCCCTCAAAGATGTGGCTGGTGACGATGCGCGAGTAGATGTCTGAGATGCGAGCTGGGTCGAAGCCCGTCTCGGCGATCTGGAACGCCATGCGGAACACCTTGCGGCCCGTGTTGGCATGGGCGCGGGCCGAGGCCAGCAGGGGCAGGCCGGTGGCGGCCAGCGCTTCGCGACGATTCAAGGTCATTTCGGCACCCGTGTGGGATCGATGTCCACGTATTCCCACCAGTGCTGCCAGAACACGGGGCGGCGGTAGCCGCTCAGCTGGGCGCGCTCGATGTCCAGGTGGAAGCGGTGGCCTTTGAACTTGTAGGGCATGTAGGCGTTGCCCAGGTCGCGCAAGCGCGTCATGGCGGCCTGGCGCTCGGGGCCGTCGGGCAGGGTGGCGATCTGATCGAACAGCACGTCGGCTTCGGGCAGGCGGAAGCGCGCGATGTTGTTGCCGCCCGCGTGCACGCTGGCCAGGCGCGAGGCCGCCGAGCTGATGTCGGGCTGCGCCGACGAGTAGGCCACCATCCACATCTGCAGCTTGCCGCCACGCGCGATCTTGAGCTGCTCGGGCCACTTCTTGGTCACGAAGGGGATGCACAGGCCGATGCGCGTCATGTCCTTGTTGAACAGCTCGTCGATCTGGCGCTGGATGCCCTCGGGCGTGGTGGACATGGTCACGCGCAGCGGCTGGCCGTCGGGCGCCTCGCGGCAGCCGTCGCCGTCGCGGTCCACGTAGCCGTAAACGTCCAGCAGGGCCTTGGCGCGGGCCGGGTCGAAGTCGCTCATCGCGCTCTTGAACGCCGGGTCGTAGCCCGTCGTGCCCGGCGGGTAGGTACCCTGGGCCGGGATGGCCTGGCCGCCGCGCGCCACGCGGATCTCGCGCTGCACGTCCATCGCCAGCCCGATGGCCCGACGCAGCGCCACCTTCTCGGGCGCGAGCCCGCCCACCACCGGATCCTCCATGTTGAAGAACATCAGGAAGACGTCGGACCCCAGGGTGCGGTGCAGGCGCATGCCCTGCTTGGCCAGGTTGGGCGCCAGGCGGCTGTTGGGCGCGGCGACCGAGAAGAAGGGCTCGGGCACACGCTCCAAGAAATCTTGCTCGCCGCGCAGGAAGCTCAGCCAGCGCGGCTGGTCTTCGGCCAGGATGCTGATCTCGACGCGGTCGATCATCGGAATCCGACGGCCTTGGAAGCGCGCGAGCAGGGCCTGGCCCTCGGCGTCGTCGGCGGCCGGCTGGGCGTCGTAGTGGCGCTCGCGGTACGCCGGATTGCGCTCCAGCGCGATGAAGGAGCCCCGGCGCCACTGCGCCAGCTTGAACGGCCCGGTGCCCACCGGGTGCTCCATGAGGTCCTGCCCCTGCTTCTGCACGTGTTCCACGACCTCGCGCGCCACCGCCCCGAACAAGTCGGACAGCGCGATCTCCTGCGGGAAGCGCGGGTTGGGCTTGTCCAACTGGAAGCGCAGGGTGTAGCGGTCCAGCGCACGCAAGCCCGGCACCACGCGGTCGTAGGGGAAGTCGGTCTTCTTGGCGCTGGCCTCGTCGCGGATCGCCTTCAAGCCCGTGAGGTTCCAGGCCTCCACCGTCGACCAGGCCGGGGCCGCGTTCTTCGGGTCGGCGAAGCGCTGGATGCTGTAGACGTAGTCGGCGGCGGTGAGCTCGCGGGGCTTGCCGCCGAAGGCCTCGTGGTCCTGGAAGTAGATGCCCGGCTTGACCTTGACCGTCCACACCGTGAAGTCGGCGTTGGGCTCGGGCAGGGCCTCGGCCGTCAAGGGCTTGAGCCGGGCGGGACGCGCCAGGTGGTCGTACGTGATCAAGGCCTCGAACAGGTGCGCCGTGACCATACGCGAGTACAGGTCGCTGAGTTTGACCGGGTCGAAGCCGGTCTCGGCCACGCGGAAGGCGTAGCGCAGCACCTTGGGCTCTTCCGCCCTGGCGGGCAGCGCGAGCGCCAGAACCAGCAGGGGGGCGAGCCAGGCCTTCATCGCGGGGCGCCCATCAGCGCGACGCCGCGCGACTTTGCTGGGCCACCGGGTCCACATCCAGGTATTGCCAGAAATCGCGGCGAAAGATGTTGCGCTCCAGGCCCGTCACCCATGGCTGGGCCATGTCCGTGAAGATGCGGTGCACGTGCACCTTGTAGGGCATGTAGGCCACGGCCATCTTGTTGAGCTGCGTCATCACCGCCAGACGCTCGGGGCCGTCGGGCAGCGCGCGCTGCTGCTCGTACAGCGCGTTGTACTCGGGCAGGTTGAAGCGCGAATGGTTGCTTTGGCCCGCGTTGGGCCCGTAGCCCAAGGTCAGGAAGGCGTCGCCGTCGGGCACGCTGGCGCTCCAGCCCACGCCCCACATCATCAACTTGCCGGCGCGGCTGGCCTTGAGGTTTTCGGGCCACTTGGCCAACTTGAACTGGATGCGGATGCGCAGCGCGTCCATGTTCTTCTGCCACAGCTCGGCCAGCGCGCGGTTTTGGCTGTCGGGCTGGGTGGCGTACTCCAGCACCAGCGGGCGGCCGTCGGGGCGGTCGCGCCAGCCGTCGCCGTCCTTGTCGACGAAGCCGTGCAAGTCCAGCAAGGCCTTGGCCTTGGCGCGGTTGAACTCGCTCATGCTGCTCTTGAAGGTGCTCGAGTAGCCGTAGGTGTTGGGCGCGATCAGGCCCTGGGCCGGGATGGCCTGACCTTTGCGTGCGAGCCGAACCTCCTGGTCCACGTCGACGCCCAACGAGATGGCACGGCGCAGCGCCACCTGCGCGGGGCTCGTGCCGCCCACCATCTCGTTCTCCATGTTGAAGAAGGACACCGCCACGTCGGCGCGGGCGTAGCGGTTCATCTGGATGCCGCGCTTGGCCAGGTTGGGCGCGAGCTGGCCGTTGGGCATGGCGATGCTGGCGAAGTCGGCCGGCACCTCTTCCACCATGTCGGCCTCGCCGTTCATGAAGGACAGCCAGCGCGGCTGGTTCTCTTCGATGATGGACATCTCCACGCGGTCGATCATCGGCAGCTTGCGGCCGCGCAGTTTCTCGGCCAGGGCCTGCAGGTCGGGGCGGTCGGCCGGCGCGGTTTCGTTGAACACCTCGTCGCGGAAGTGCGGGTTCTTGACCAGCACGATCTTGCTGGAGCGGCGCCACTCGTCGTTCTTCAGCATCCAGGCGGCGGTGCCCACCGGGTGCTCCATGATCTTGTCGCCGTAGAACTCCACCACCTCGCGCGCCACCGCGCCCACAAAGGGGTCGGCCAGGTTGTGCATGAAGCGCGGGTCGCCCACCTTCATCTTGATCTGCCAGCGGTACTTGTCCAGCACGCGCAGGCCCTCGACCTCGCGGTCGTAGTCGAAGGGCTTGCCCTTCAGCGCCTCAGCGCGCAGCGCGTCCAGGCCCAGGATGCCGGCGTTTTGCAGGATGTAGAGGTTGCCGCTCTTGAACTTGGGGTCGTAGTGGCGCTTGATGCTGTAGACGTAGTCGGCCGCCACCAACTCGCGCTTCTGGCCATTGAACGCCGCATCCGGCGCGAAGAACAGGCCGGGACGCACCGTGAAGGTCAGGGTCTTGAAGTCGGCGCTGACCTCGGGCAGTTCGCAGCCCGAGGGCTCCAGCGTGTAGGGCCGGGCCAGGTACTGGTAGCGCAGCGGGGCGTCGAAGATGCCGGCCGTGACGGTGCGCGAGTACAGGTCGGTCACCTGGGCCGGGTCGAAGCCGGTTTCGGCCACGCGGAATGCGTAGCGGAACACCTTGGGTTGGGCTGTGGCCACCGTGGACACCACCAAACAGCACGCGGCCAGCGCCGCCACCATGACCTTCTTCATCGCCTGCACACCTTCGTCAGAAGCAGCACAGCGCCGCGGCCTTGTGGGCGCGGCGCTGCGAAAGGCGGGAAGTGTAGGCAGCGGCAGGCTTTGTCGCGAGGGCGAAGGCCCGGACGCGGGAGGGGTTTGCCCGCATACCACCCGGCCAAGCCCCTTTTGGCCCCAGGCTTACCCCATCGGCGAAGCCAGCCTTCTCGCCTAGACTGCGCGCCGATTCCGGCCGCAGCCGGCGTCGCATCTCCACCCCGCTTCGGCGGGGTTCGTTTTGTTGATTGGCGCGTTGACGAAGAAGGGGCCGACCCATGGCGGCTTATCTGATCCGACGCCTGTGGCAAATGATTCCCACGCTGCTGGGCGTCGTGCTGCTGGTGTTTTTCCTGTTCAAGTGGTTCGGCGGCGACCCGGCCGAAATCCTGGGCGGCCTGGCGGCCACCGAAGAACAGATCCAATCCATCCGCGAGCAGCTGGGCCTGAACAAGTCCACGCCCGAGCAGCTGTGGATCTTCATCCAGCAGATCGTCACCTTCGACTGGGGCAAGAGCTGGGCCACGAACGAGCCGGTGAGCCAGCTGTTCGCGTCGCGCATGCCCGCCACGCTGACCGTGATGGTGCCCATCCTGCTGCTGGAAGTGCTGCTGGCCATCCCCATCGCCATGGGCGTGGCCTACGTGCGCGGCAGCCTGACCGACCGCGCCATCATGGTCGTCACCACGGTGGCGGTGTCCATCTCGCTGCTGGTTTACGTCATCGTCTTCCAGTACGTGTTCGCCTTCCGCCTGGGCTGGTTCCCGGTGCAGGGCTGGACCGACAGTTTCTGGACCAACCTCACGACCTACGCCCCGCTGCCGGTGATCGTCGTCAGCCTGGTGGCGCTGGCGCCGCAAACCCGCCTCTACCGCAGCTTCTTCCTGGATGAGTTGGGCCACGACTACGTGCGCACGGCCCGGGCCAAGGGCCTGACCGAGGGCAAGGTGCTGATGAAGCACGTGCTGCGCAATGCGCTGATCCCGATCATGACCAACGTCTCGGTGCTGCTGCCGGGCGTGTTCGTGGGCTCCTTCCTGATCGAGGTCTTCTTCTCCATCCCGGGCTTGGGCCGCGAGATCTTGCTGGCCGTCAACCGCTCCGACTACCCCGTCATCCAGGCCTTTGCCATCTACCTGGCCGCCATCACCATGGTGGTCAACCTGATCACCGACCTGCTCTACAAGTGGGTCGATCCGCGAGTCGTTCTGAAATGAGTGCCGCTGCTGCAACCCCCTCGCAAGGCGTCTGGGCCCTGGCCTGGAAGCGCCTGAAGGCCGACCGCGTCGGCATGGTGTGCCTGGCCATCGTGGCCGCTTTCGCTGTGCTGGTGGCGCTGGCCGCGCTCGACGTGGTGGCCAAGAACTGGCAGAAGGAAGTCGGCGTGCCCAACGCGCCGCCGCACCTGGTGGGCCCGAAGCCGCCCGAGGCGGTGGGCGTGATCGCCGTGCCCACGGGCCCGAACGTCGACATCTCCGACATCGACCCCCTGGCGCCCAAATACAAGGAATGGGAAGAGGCCGCCAAGAAGTACAAAACCGAAGAAGCCCCGCGCGCCGAAACCCTGCCCCTGGGCGGCGACCGCCTGGGCCGCGACATCCTGCAAAAGGTCATCAAGGGCGCCGAGGTGTCCATCGTGGTGGGCCTGCTGGCCGCCTTGGTGGCCACCACCATCGGCACCTTGCTCGGGTCCATCAGCGGCTTCTTCGGCGGCAAGGTGGGCGACCTGCTGGAGTGGGTCTACAACGTGTTCACCGCCATCCCGTCCATCCTGCTGATCTTTGCCTTCGCGGTGATCTTTGGGCGGGGGATCATGAGCGTGGTGCTCATCTTGGGCCTGACGGGCTGGACGGGCGTGTACCGCCTGGTGCGCGCCGAGTTCATGAAGCACCGCCAGCGCGAGTACGTGCGCTCGGCCGAGGCCATCGGCGCCAGCGTGCCCTCGCGCATCTTCAAGCACATCCTGCCCAATGTCTCGCACGTCTCCCTGGTGCAGCTGAGCCTGCTGGTGGTGGGCTTCATCAAGAGCGAAGTGATCTTGAGCTACCTCGGCCTGGGCGTCAGCGTCGACCAGGTCAGCTGGGGCACGATGCTGTCCGAAGCGCAAAGCGAATTGATCCTCGGCTACTGGTGGCAGCTGGCCGCCGTGACCTTCTCGATGGCCGTGTTCGTCACCGCCTTCGCCCTGTTCACCGACGCGCTGCGCGACGCGCTCGACCCGAAGCTGCGAGGCCTGGAATGAGCACGCCCATGAGCTCCCTGTTGTCGATCCAAGACCTGAAGGTCGCCTTCCGCACCGGCAAGGTGGACGGCGTGCAGCAGCGCGCCCTGGCCGTCAAAGGGGTCAGCTTCGACATCCCCGAGAACAGCACCGTGGCCCTGGTGGGCGAGTCGGGCTCGGGCAAGTCGGTCACGGCCATGTCCATCTTGAACCTGCTGCCCGACAACGCCGAGCGCAGCGGGCAGATCCTGTTCCAGGGCCGCGACCTGCTGACCACGCCGATGCGGGAGCTGCAAGGCATCCGCGGCAAGGACATCGCCTGCGTCTTCCAAGACCCGATGAGCTCGCTCAACCCGGTGTTCACCGTGGCGCAGCAGCTCAGCGAGCCGCTGATCAAGCACCTGGGGATGACCCCCCGCCAGGCTTTGGCCCGGGCCGAGGAGCTGCTGAACGAGGTCGGCATCCCCGAGCCCAAGCGCCGCCTGCACGCCTACCCGCACGAGATGAGCGGCGGCCAGCAGCAGCGGGTGATGATCGCCATGGCCTTGTCGTGCGAGCCCAAGCTGCTCATCGCCGACGAGCCCACCACCGCCCTGGACGTGACCATCCAGCGCCAGGTGATGGACCTGATGCGCAAGCTCAAGGACAAGATGCGCATGTCCATGCTGTTCATCAGCCACGACCTGGGCGTCGTGGGCGAGATCAGCGACCACGTGGTGGTGATGCGCCACGGCGAGATCCGCGAGAAGGCCCCCGTGGCCGAGATCTTCAACGCCCCGCAGGACGCCTACACCAAGGCCCTGCTGGCCTGCCGCCCCAGCCTGACCGACAACCCGGCGCGCCTGATGGTCATCGACGACCACATCGCCGGCCAGGCGGCGAAGACCGAGGCCAAGGCCAAGGACCCGAACGCGCCGGTGGTGCTGCAGGCCCGTGGCCTCAAGAAGAGCTTCTGGTTCAAAGAAGGCCTGTTCGGCAAGAAGGAGTTCCAGGCTGTCAAGGGCGTGAGCTTCGACCTCAAGAAGGGCCACACCCTGGGCGTGGTCGGCGAGTCGGGCTCGGGCAAGACAACCATGGGCCTGACGCTCCTGCGCCTGCACGAGCCCACGGGCGGCGAGGTGCTGTTCGACGGGCAGGACCTGCTGAAGATCGGCGGCGCGGCCTGGCAAAAGATGCGCCGCCGCATCCAGGTGGTGTTCCAGAACCCCTACGCCAGCCTGAACCCGCGCTTCACCATCCAGCAAACCCTGCTGGAGCCCATGCAGATCCACAACATCGGCGCCAACGACGAAGAGCGCCTGGCCAAGGCCAAGGCCCTACTGAAGAAGGTGGACCTGCCCGAGGCCGCGTTGGCCAAGTACCCGCACGAGTTCTCGGGCGGCCAGCGCCAGCGCATCGCCATCGCGCGCTGCCTCACGCTCGACCCCGAGGTGCTGGTGCTCGACGAGGCCGTCTCGGCGCTCGACGTCTCGGTGCAGGCCCAGGTGCTGAACCTGCTCAAGGACCTGCAGGACGAGCTGGGCCTGAGCTACATCTTCATCAGCCACGACCTGGCCGTGGTGCGCTTCATCAGCGACGAGGTGCTGGTCATGCAGCACGGCGACGTGGTGGAGCAAGCGCCAGTGCAAGAGCTGATGAGCGCGCCGAAGCAGGAGTACACGCGCAAGCTGCTCGGGGCGATCCCCAGGGGCTACGAAGGCGCTGCGGCCTAAGATGGCCCGGACCCCGCATGGGGCCGGGAGCCATCGATGAAGCAAGTGCCGGGCCTTGATGCCCTGTTTCTGCACCTGGAAACGCCGGAGATGCCGATGCACGTCGGCGCACTCCACCTGTTCGAGCTGCCGCCGGGCTTCCGCGGGCGGTGGATCAATGCGCTGCGCAAGCACCTGCAGTCCAGGTTGCCGCACGCCCCGGCGCTGCGGCGCCAGCTGGCCGAGCTGCCGCTGAACCTCGTCAACCCGGTGTGGGTGGACGTGATGCCCGACCTGCGCCTGCACGTGGTGCCTCACACCCTGGAGCCCGGCGCCGGCCTGGCGGCGTTGCATGCCGAGGTGGCCCGGCTGCACGTGGAGCTGCTGCCGCGTGACCGCCCGCTGTGGAAATTCCACGTCTTCGAAGACCTCACGCCGGGTGACAACGGCCGCAAGCGCGTGGCGCTTTACACCCAGCTGCACCATGCCGCCGTTGACGGCCAATCGGCCGTGGCCCTGGCCGAGGTGTTGCTGGACCTGACCCCCGAGCCGCGCGAGCTGCCCGCCCCAGGCAAGCGGCGTCCCAAACAGCCGCAACTGGGCACGGTGGACCAGTGGCGCCTGGCGCTGAGCGAACAGGCCAAGCAGTTCATCGACCTGGCCAAGTCCTTGCCGGCTTCGGCTGGCACGCTCACCCAGGTGGCTGGCACCGCGGCCGGCCAAAGCCTGGCGCGCACGGCCAAGAACGTGATGGCCCGCCTCACGGGCGGCAGCAAGGTCAAGGCCGAAGGGCACAGCATGCTCAACCTGGCCCCGCGCACGCGCTTCAACGTGGCGGTGTCGGCCACGCGCAGCTTTGCCTCGCTCAGCCTGCCACTGCCGGCGTTGCAGGCCGCCCGCAAGGCCTTGGGCGCGAGCTTGAACGACGCCGTGCTCTACCTGTGCAGCACGGCGCTGCGCGAACTGCTGAAGGATGCGGGCGAGCTGCCCCGCAAGCCGCTCATCGCCGCCGTGCCCGTGTCCATGCGCGAGGCGGGCGACGCCAGCGCCGGCAACCAAGTCACGATGAGCAGTCTGAGCCTGGGCACGCACCTGGCCGACCCCAAGAAGCGCTTTGCCCACATTCGGGCGGCCACCGAGCACATGAAAGGCGGCTTGGCGGCGTTGAAGAGCCTGATGCCCACCGATTTCCCGTCCATCGGTTTGCCCTGGTTGCTGTCCACCGCCGCGCGCGCCTGGGGCGGCGTGGCCGAGCGCATCCCGCCCGTGGTCAACCTCGTCATCTCCAACGTGCCCGGCCCCTGCGTGCCCCTGTACTTGGCGGGCGCCCGCATGCTGACCAACGCCCCGGCCAGCATCGTGGTGCATGGCATCGCGCTGAACATCACGGTGCAGACCTACGAAAAGCACCTGGAAGTCGGCTTGATCGCCTGCGGCGAAGCCTTGCCCGACATCGACGTGCTGGCCGCCCAGATGCGCGCCGCCTATGACGGATTCATCGAATTGGCGGCGGCCGATTGAGCCTGCCGGACACTTTGGAAGCGGAGCGTCCTAGGATCGACGGCATGGCCTCATTGCCCACCGATTTCGACGCCCTCAGCCCGCCCAGCGCCTGGCTCATGCTGCTGGAAGCCCGTGCCCCCTGGGAGCTGGCGGCCAGCGCTGCGGTGTTGCCCTGGTTGCGCCGCTTGCCCTCGGGCGACACCCACCCCGTCTTGGTGTTTCCCGGCTTGGCCGCCAGCGACGCCAGCACGGTCCCCATCCGCCGGCTGCTGGACGAGCTCGGGCACGTGGCTTTGCCCTGGCAGCAGGGATTCAATTTCGGGCCCCGCCCCGGTGTGCTGGACCAATGCGAGGCCGACGTGCGCGCCACCTACGCCCGCTACCACCGACGCGTCAGCCTCGTGGGTTGGAGTTTGGGTGGCCTGTACGCCCGCGAGGTGGCCAAGCGCGTGCCCGAGATGGTGCGCAGCGTCGTCACCCTGGGCACGCCGTTCAGCGGTCACCCCCGGGCCACCAACGCTTGGCGTTTCTTCGAGATGCTGAGCGGGCAGGACAGCCACGACGCCGAGCAACTGGCCCTGCTGCGCGAACCGCCGCCCGTGCCTTGCACCAGCATCTACTCGCGCACCGATGGCGTGGTGGCCTGGCGTTGCAGCGTCAACGAGCCCGCGCCCCAGGCCGAGAACATCGCCGTGCCCGCCAGCCACCTGGGCTTGGGCCTGAACCCGCTGGCGCTGTACGCCGTGGCCGATCGGCTGGCGCAACCCAGTGGTCGCTGGAAGCCCTTCGCGCCCCCACTGCCCCTGCGCTGGATGTTCCGTTGACCCTCGAGCAGCGGGTGCGCGTGGGCGCCCACGAGATCGCCGTTCGCCAAGACGGTGCGCCCGACGGCGAGCCGCTGCTGCTGCTCATGGGCCTGGGCCTGCAACTCATCGCCTGGCCCCAGGGCTTGGTGGACCGATGGGTGGCTGCCGGCTTTCGCGTCATCCTGCTGGACCACCGGGACATCGGCCGCTCCAGCCCCCTGGACCACTTGCCCACGCCCCCGCTGGCTTGGGCCGGGCTGCGCCAAGCCTTGGGGCGGCCATTGCCATCGCCCTACACACTGGCCGACCTGGCCGATGACGCGGTGGGGGTGTTGGACGCCCTCGGCGTGCCACAGGCCCAAGTGTTGGGCATTTCGATGGGGGGCATGGTGGCGCAGCACCTGGCCTGGCGCCACCCGGGGCGTGTGCGCGCGCTGCACCTGTGGATGACGAGCAGCGGCGCCCGCCACCTGCCCCTGCCGGCGCCGCGACTGCGCTGGATGATCTTGCGCCGGCCACGCCACCGCGATCAGGCGCTGGCGCACATCACCGCGCTTTACCAAGCCCTGGCTGGACCGGCCTACCCCACCCCCGTGGACGTGATTCGCGCCCGGGTCGAGGCCTCGGCCGAGCGCGCTTGGCGGCCGCAAGCCCATGTGCGGCAGATGATGGCCATCGCCCACGACGGCGACCGCAGCCGCTGGCTGCGCGAGCTGCCCCAACGCTGCTCGGCGCCCATCTCCATCGTGCATGGCAGCGCCGACCCCTTGCTGCCCCTGCCCCATGGACAGCACCTGGCCAACCTGCTGCCGGCTGCGCGGCTGACCGTGATCGAAGGCTGGGGCCACGACCTGCCAGCGGCCCTGTGGCCCCGCCTGGCCGCGACCGTGCCCCGGGCCTGAGCGCCTGCGTGTGATTGTTGGCAACAGTACCCCGCGGGGAATGGGGGTGCGGCGCCATACTTTGGCGCTTGAACACCGAACGCTGTTTTTCCGGCCCCTGGCGGGGACCCGCACGCGCGTGGCGCGGGTGGGCGCTTGCCTGGGTGCTGGCTTGGGCGCTGCCTGGGGGGGGCCACGCGCAGGCCAGTCCGCCAATGCCCACCGCGTCGAGCGCGAGCACGTTGGAGCAGTTGGACGCGATCGCCCAGCTGCACGAGCGCGATGCCCCGCGCGCTTTGCGCGAGCTCGAAGCGCTCCGTGCCACCGTGCCCGCGCGCGACCCCATGGCGCTGGAGGCGCTGTACCTGCTGGCCGCCTTTCGGCAGACCGCCAAGGACGAGGCGGCCCTGGCGGCGCTGGAGCCGGCGTTCCAGGCCTGGATGCAGGACAGCGATGCCCGAAGCGCCACCCTTGGCCGGGTGGCTTGGCAATTGCTGCAATACCGCAAGCACGCGCTGGCCAGGGACCTCCCGGCCGCTCGGGGGGCCTTGGAGGCGATCCGCCTCACGCCTCAACAAGAGCAAGGCTTGCCGTCGCTGTGGCGGTGGCGCCTGAACGAGCGACGGGCCACCGCGGCCGAGCAGCAGGGCAAGCTCGACGATGCCCAGGCTTACCGCTTGTCCGCGGTGCGGGCGGCCGAGGAGACCGGCGAGCCTCGCCGCGCCATCGAAACCATGACCGCCTTGGCTTTCACCTACGGCATTCAAGGTGATCAAGCGGCGGCCCAGAGCTGGATCGACCAGGCGGTGGCGCGCATGGAGGCCAACGCCAGTCGCCTGTCCAACCTGGAGCAGGCGAACGTCCTGACCGCGCTGGGCGCTGTGCAAACCGATGCCGGCCGTCTCGATGACGCTGCCCGATCCTACGAAAGGGCGCTGGCGATCCTCACCAAAGACGGCGACGTTCCCACGCGTGCCGTTTTGTTGGGCAATTTGGCCGACATCGGACTCAAGACCCGCAACTACCCGCGAGCCATTCGCTTGTCCGAAGAGGCGTTGGCCTTGGGCATCGCCTCGAAGAACCGGGCGAGCGAGGCCTTGGCCAACCACAACATGGGCGTTGCCAAGATTGCCATGGGGCGGGTTGCCGAGGGCAAGGCTCAGGTGATGAAAGCGATCGCGATCGAGCGCGAGGACGGCAACCTCGTCGAGATGTCTCAGGGCTGGGCCGAGCTGGGCCACTACCTCGAGACCGCCGGCGACTTGGCTGGCGCGATGTCGGCCTATGCGGAGTACCGCACCTTGGCCGACAGTCTGGAGCGCGAAGACCGGCGCAAGGCGCTGCTGGAGGCCCAGCAGCGCTACGACGACGACCGCCGAATGGCCGAGGGTGAATCCTTGCGCAAGGCCAACGATCTCAACACGGCACTGGCCGAGGCGCGTCGTCTTCAACTGCTGCTGTGGGCCTTGGTGCTGGCTTGCGGGGTGGCCGCCGTGGTGCTGCTGGTTGGCTTGTGGCGCCGCACACGCGATGCCAACCGCTTGCTGGCCCAAAGCAACGAGGTGTTGGCGGAGCAAAGCGAGCGAGACCCCCTCACTGGCCTGGGCAATCGGCACCAACTGACCCGGTTGCTGGCGCAACCCGGCCGCCGCCAGGGTGCGGTGGGCAGCTTGTTCTTGGTGGATGTGGATTTCTTCAAGCAAGTCAACGACCGCCACGGCCACGCCGCCGGCGACCAGGTGCTGGTTGAAATCGGGCAGCGGCTGCGCCAGGCCACGCGCGACGGCGACGCCGTGCTGCGCTGGGGTGGTGAAGAGTTTTTGGTGCTGACCGATGCCCAGGACCCCGCGGTCGCCCAGGCCCTGGCCCAGCGTGTGCTCAACAGCGTTGCGGAGAGCCCTGTGGTTTTGGCCGACGGACACTGGGTGCCCGTGAGCGTGTCCATGGGCTTCGCTCGCTTCCCCTTGGCCGAAGCGCCCATCCCCTGGGAGGCCGCGTTGGAACTGGTCGATCAGCTGATGTACCGCGCCAAGGCCCATGGGCGCAACCAAGCATGGAGCCTGACCGAGCTTCATGCCCCTTCGGCACAGGACTTGCCGGCGCTCATGGCCGAGGCCGATGCAGCGCAAGAACGGGGCGACTTGTCTTTGATCCAGCTGCGCGGACCCCGCTTGGCGGAGGCCGGGGCATGAGTCGTCTGACGTTCACCTCGCTGGTTCTGGCGGGCCTCCTTCTGGCCAGCGGGTGGGCCACGGCCGCAGTGCCTGTGCTGCCAGCCCCGCTTGCCGATCGGCTGCGACAGATTCAGCAGATGGCCTACGAGCGACCCGACGAAGCGTTGCAGGCCGTGCGCAGCGAATCCGTGGACGAGCCGTACCGGCCTTGGTTGCGCTACGTCGAAGCCCGGGTGCAATTGCAACGCGGCCAGCTGGCGGCCGCACGCGCGCTTTACCCAGTGGAGGCGGTGTCCGACGACGCCCTGGCCCTGCACATTCGCGCATTGGTGGCGCGCCGTGAGGGCCAGTCCGAGCGCATGGGCGCCCTGGTGGAGCAGGCCTGGGCCGTTGTCGAGCCGCTGTGCCCATCTCCACTTCCAGAGGCGTCTGAATCTCTGGCCAACTGCCCGGCCGGGTTGTTGGTGGAGTTGGCTTCGCTGGGTCAAATCAGTGCCCTGGCGCAGGGTCAGCTGGCGACGGCGCGACGCCGCAGTGACTTGGCCATGACCTGGGCGCAGGCGCGTCGTCAGCCCGATTTGCAGGCCCACGTTCTGCTGGACCGTGCGGAGTTCCACCTCCAACAAGACGAGCGCAGCGCCGCGGAGGCGGCTTTGAACGAGGCGCTCGCGCTGCCGAACTTGGGGGTGACGTGGCGCATATGGACGCTCAACTTCCAGGCCGCTGTGGCGGCGCGCTACGACCAACGTGGGCGCCAAGGCGAGTTGCTGGAGCAGGCGCTCGCCGCGGCCCAGGCCAGCCGTTTGGAGCGCACCGCTGCGCTGTTGCAGGGCAATTTGGCCGATTTCCACGTGCACATGGGGCGGCCTTTGGTGGCCCGGCAGTTGGCCGAGCAAGCGCTGCCCGTGCTGCGGCGCTTCGCCGACCCGGCGGAAGCCACCGTGCGTCACAACTTGGCGCTGGCCCTGATCGATTCCCGCGCTTTCGACGCGGCCCGGGTGCAGTTGGCCCGGCTGCAAGAGATCCCTGTGGTGGAACGGCCCGACGAGCGCGCCCAAGGCTTGCGCGAACTCAGCGAGGCCTGGGCACGGGTGGGGCAGTACAAGGAGGCCTTGGCGCTGTACCACGCCGAACGCAAGCTCACCTCAGCGGCGCAAGCCCAAGCGCGGGAGTTGGCGTTGGAAGAGGTGCGGCAACGCCTGGGCAGCGCCCAAAAGGAGGCCGAACTCACCTTGGCGCAACGCGAGGCCGATGTCACCCGCCAAACCTTGGCCAACCAAGACACCCTGCGACAGGTGGCGGTGGCGGCCGGCGTGCTCTTGGCCCTGGGTTTGGGGCTGGGAGGCCTGTTTTGGGTCCGGGCCCGCGCGGCGTTTCGCAAGTTGCGACGCAACCAGCGTTTGCTCAAGGCCTTGAGCGAGCGCGACGCCCTCACGGGCTTGGCCAACCGTCGCCAGTTCCATCAGGTGATGGCGGCGCGTGGCCAGGAGCCGCTGGAGGGAAGCCTGGTCATCATCGACATCGACCACTTCAAGCGCATCAACGACGGCCACGGACACGCGGCCGGCGACGCGGTGATCCAGGCCATCGCCCAGCGCCTGAGCGACGCGGTGCGCGACGGCGACATGGTGGTGCGCTGGGGCGGCGAGGAGTACCTGATCTATGCCCCCACGCTGAAAGGCCCCCACGCCAAGCAGTGGGTGACGCGGCTGCTGCCCTCCCTGTGCAGCACGCCGGTCGCCTTGCCCGGGGGCGAACTGCTGGACGTGACCTGCTCCATGGGCTTCGTCACCCTGCCCATCCCGCCCCTGGGGGTGAACCTGCCCTGGGAGCGCGCCCTGAATTGGGCCGATCTCGCGCTGTACGCCGCCAAGAATCGGGGTCGCCGTCGGGCCTTGGGCATCGTGGGCTTGCACGTCAACGACGAGGTCTCCCTCGCGCAAGTGGAGTCCGACTTCGAGGGGGCTGCCAGTGCCGCACGCCTCAGCCTCGTGCAAGTGCTGGGCACGCCGGCCGATTTGGCCGCACCCCCACTCGTGCCCGCGTATTGAACCGCGCGGTGCCACCAGCACCCATGAAAAACGCGCCCCGCGGGGCGCGTTTTTCATGCAGCGTCGTGGCGCCGTCGGTCAAACGATGATGACCTTTTGGCGGCTTTCGGCCCAAGACTCGTACTGACTGCCGTACACCTCGTCCACGCGGTTGCGCTTGACCTTGAAGGTCGGGGTCACGAAGCCGTTGTCCACCGTCCAGGGCTCTTTGAACACCACCAGGCAATCCATTTGCTCGTGGGGGTCGAGCTTGGCGTTGATGGCGGCCATGTGCGTCGCCAAGTCGGCCTTGAGGCCATCGGGGTTGCTGTTCGCTTCTTCCACGCCATGGGCGCTGAGCATGGCCAAACCGATCGGTTGGCCCATGTTGGCCCCCACCACCGCGCAGGCTTCCAGGGCGTTGTTCATCACCAGCTTGTCTTCGATGGGGGCGGGCGCCACGTACTTGCCCTTGCTGGTCTTGAACAGGTCCTTCACGCGGCCGGTGATCTTCAGGCACTTGCGCTCGTCGTGGGCGCCCTTGTCACCGGTGCGCAGCCAGCCGTCGTGCGTGAAGGCCTCGGCGGTGAGATCGGGCTCCTTGTAGTAGCCCTTCATCACGGCGCCGCTCTTCATTTGCACTTCGCCCGTTTTCTTGTCGATGCGCACTTGCACGCCCTCGTAGGCGGGGCCCACGGTACCGGTCATGTCGTGGCCGGGCAGGGTGATGTGGCTGACCGCCAAGTTCTCGGTCATGCCGTAGCCTTCCATGATGGGCAGGCCCAAGCGGCGGTACCACTTCAGCAGGTCGGCCGGCATGGGGGCGGCGCCACCAGCGCAGAAGCGGGCTTTGTCCAGGCCCAGGGCCGTGAGGACCTTCTTGCGGATGAGGATGTTCAGCAGCGGAATGCGCAGCAGCTTGTCCAGCTTGGCCTGGGGCATCTTGGCTTGGATGCCTTGCTGGAACTTGACCCACAGGCGCGGCACGCTGAAGAAGATGGTGGGCTTGGCCCGGTTCAAGTCGGCGGTGAAAGTTTCGAGCGAATCGGCAAAGTAAATGTGCATGCCGGTGCGCAGCCAGCCGTGCTCCACCAGCACACGCTCGACCACGTGGGCCAGCGGCAGGTAGCTGAGCATGCGGTCGTTCTGGTTCATGGGCACACGGCCCAGGCCGGTCATCAGGGCCCAGGCGAAGCTGCCAAAGGTGTGCATCACGCCCTTCGGCGCACCCGTGGTGCCGCTGGTGTAGATCAGCGTGGCCAGTTCGTCGGCGCCGCGCACGGGTTGGCCGCGCAGGGGTTGGGTGTCGACCACCACCTCGTCCCAGCTTTGGTAGCGGGCGCGGACGTCGTCTGGGCTCAGTTGGTACGAGATGCAGGGCATGTCAGCCGGGACGCCCGGCTTCATGTTTTCCCAGCCGTCGAGCTTGCCCACGAAGCACATCTTGCTTTCGCTGTGCTCCAGGATTTGGGTGATGGTGCCGGCGGCCAGCGTGGGGTAGAGCGGCACTGAGACATAGCCGGCCATCCAGATGGCCAGGTCGCTCATCAGCCACCAAGCGCAGTTCTTGGACAGGATGGCCACCTTGCTGCCTTCGGGCCAGCCCTGGGCCTTGAGGTAGGCCGCCATGCGCCGGGTTTCGTCGGCCACTTGGCCCCAGGTGTAGGTCTTGACCTGACCGTTGCCCAAGGGCTGCGTCAACGCGATGCGCTGCGGGTTGGCGGTTTCCCAGTAGTAGAGGGATTGCAGGGCAAGGTGATCGGGAGGAACGGCGGTGCTCATGGATCGCTCTGGTGATGGACGGCTTGGATTCGCGAGTTTGCGGGCATTCCGCAGTGTTCCCCCCCGGGGCTTGCCCGAGGGCGATCTAGGGGAGCCCCTCTTTTGCCACGAATGCCCGTGAGGAAAAAGGGGTTATGCAGGGCCAAGCCCGAGGGGGGCGCTCAGGCTTTCCGGGCTTTGGCCCGCTCGCGTTCGGCGTCCTGCTGGCGCAGCGCGGTCAGGGCAGCCTCCAAGGCCCCCGGGTCGCCAGCTTCGGCCAGAGAAACGGCCCCGGCCCCGCCTTGTTTCAAGGCTGTCAGCCATTGGGCGCCCTCTCGGCCGCTTTCAAAGCCGGGGCTCAGGGCCAGCACGGCGTCGCCCTGGGTGAGTTTGACGTGGAAACGGCCGTCGGCTTCGCGGTATTGCTTGACCAACGGCGGCACGGCCTTGGGGACGTCGGCGGCGGCCTGGCCCGGCAGCACGCGGCTGCGGCGCAGGCCCACGGCCTCGCGCAGGCGGGCCAGCAGCGGGCGCGCGATCGCGCGGGCGCGCTCGGCGCCGCGCTGCAGCTCGGATTCGATGCGCTCGGGGTCGGCCATCAGCTCGGCGTAGCGGGCGCGCATGGGGCCGAGCTCTTTCTCGATCTGCGCCACCAGGCGCTGCTTGGCCTCGCCCCAGGCCAGGCCGGCGCGCAGCTCGGCGCGCATTTGCGCGCGCTCCGTGGGCGTGGCGAAGGCGTCGAAGATCTGGATCAGCGCCGTGCCCTCGGGCTCCTTGGGCTCGCCGGGGCCGCGCGAGTCGGTCACGATCTTGGCCACCGCGCTGCGCAGCGCCTCGGCGCCGCCTTCGAACAGGGGCACGACGTTGTCGTAGCTCTTGCTCATCTTGCGGCCGTCCAGGCCGGGCAGCAGTTCCATCTCGGCCTCGACCTCGGCCTCGGGCAGCACGAAGAAGTCTTGTCCATACAGATGGTTGAAGCGCTGCGCCACGTCGCGCGCCATCTCGATGTGCTGCACCTGGTCCTTGCCCACGGGCACGCGGTGCGCGTTGTAGAGCAGGATGTCGGCCGCCATCAGGATGGGGTAGCTGTACAGGCCCATCGTCACGTTCGAGTCGGGCTCCTCGCCCGCGGCCACGGCCGCGTCCACGGCGGCCTTGTAGGCGTGCGCGCGGTTCATCTGGCCCTTGGCGGTGACGCAGGTCAGCAGCCAGGTCAGCTCACACACCTCGGGCACGTCGCTTTGGCGGAACAGCAGGGCGCGCTGCGTGTCCAGGCCGGCGGCCAGCCAGGTGGCGGCGATCTGCATGCGGCTGGCCTCGACGCGGTCGGGGTCGTCGCACTTGATCAGCGCGTGGTAGTCGGCCATGAAGAAGAAGCTCTCCACGTCCGGTGCTTGAGAGGCGGCGATCGCCGGGCGCAGCGCGCCGACGTAGTTGCCCAGGTGCAGGGTGCCGGTGGTGGTGATGCCGGTGAGGACGCGAGTGCTCATGCTCAAACTCAAATCGTGGCCATGGCTTCGCCGAGGCGAATCGGGCGCGCGGGCGCCCAGTCGGGGTTGAACTGCATCGGGCCGTTTTCGTGCTTCGGCCACAGCATCACCACGGTGGAGCCCAGCAGGAAGCGGCCCATCTCTTGGCCTTGCTGCAAGGTGATGCTTTGGTTCTCGTAAGTCCAGCGCTTCACGTCCTTCAAACGCGGCGGGTTCACCACGCCATGCCAGGTGGTGGCCATGCTGCCCACGATGGTGGCGCCCACCAGCACCAGCACGAAGGGCCCGTGCGCGGTGTCGAACACGCAGACCACGCGCTCGTTCTTGGCGAACAGGCCCGGCAGGGCCTTGGCCGTGGCCGGGTTCACCGAGTACAGGCTGCCGGGCACCCAGATCATTTCGCGCAGCGTGCCGGCACAGGGCATGTGGATGCGGTGGTAGTCCTTGGGGCTCAGGTAGAGGGTGGCGAAGTGGCCGTCGTCAAACTGCGCGGCCAGGCCGGCGTCGCCGCCCACCAGGGTGCGCGTGCTGTAGCCGTGGCCCTTGGCCTGGTAGACCTGGTCCTTCTTCACCGGGCCGAAGGCGCTGATGGCGCCGTCCACGGGGCAAATCCAGGTCGCGTCGGCCAGCGGGCGGGCGCCGTCCTTGAGGGGGCGGGTGAAGAAGTCGTTGAAGCTGGCGTAGCTGGCGGGGTCCGGGTTCGCGGCCTCGGCCATGTTCACGCCGTAGCGGGCGATGAAGCGGCGGATGGCGGTTTGCGTCAGCGCGCCGCCCTGGCGGCGGGCGAAGGCGCCCGCCAGTTCGGTGAGCAGGCGTTTGGGCAGCAGGTGCTGCGGCAGCATCGTCTTGAAGTCTTCGGCGTCCATGGCGATGCCCGGGCTTGCAAAAGGGGGCGATTCTAGGAAGCGGGCCCCACCTCGGTGTTCACCCAGGCCGCGAAGGCGTCACTGGCGTGCTCAGCCGGCCAGGCCAGCAGGGCGGGGGTGTCGTAAGGATGGCGGGCAAGCACGGCGGCTCGCAGCGCGGGCCAGGCCTCGAGGGTGGTCTTGATCAGCAAGCGCCACTCGGGCTCCTGCTGCACGGCGCCCTGCCAACGGTAGATGGACTCGATGGCGTGCAGCTGCACGCAAGCGGCCAGCCTTGCCTCCACCAAAGCCCGGGCCAGGTCCTGCGCTTGGGCCTGGGTGGCCACCGTGGTCAGGGCCATCAGCAGGGGCATGACAGGCGCGCCGCTCAGGCGTTGGCGGCGGCGTTTTCCATTTGCTCTTGGACGCGGCGAGCGGCGCGCAGGGCGGCGGCTTCGTCAATTTGGGCTTGGTGGCAGAGCTGCTGGATACGCGGCTCGATGTCCGGCTGAGGCAGGGCCATGAGGGCGTGGGCAAAGCCCGAAATGGCCGCCACGCCCCGGCGCTGCAGGGCCTCGGGCAGGTTGCCGCTGGCTTGCACCAGGATGTGGTGGCGCACGCTGGCCACGGCCGCCGGCGCCAGGCCCCAGCTTTCGCACAAGGCGGCGCCCAGGGCGTCGTGGCTCACGCCAAAGGCGCTGTGCTCCAAACCGGCCAGTTCGCCATCGGTGCTCACCGCGCGCAACATCGCCGGGTAGTGCTGAGGCGCATGGCGGTACAGCACGGCCTTGCCGCATTCTTCGAACAGGCCGGCCGAATGCGAGGCCCAAGGGTCCACGCCCAGCATCTGGCCCATGCGGCCCATCATCAAACCGCGCTTGGCCGCTCGGTCCCACACCGGGCCCAGTTCGGCGGCCGGCGGGAAGGCGGCGCGCAAACTCATCTCGAAGGCGATGGCCGAGACCTCGCGCATGCCGAGGTAGGTCAGGGCCTGGTGCACGGTTTGCACGCGGCCACGCAAACCGTACAGCGAGGTGTTGACGGCCTTGAGCACCGCGGCGGCCAGGGCCATGTCGCCTTCGACCAGGGCCGAAACCGCCAGCAAGTCGATTTCGTCTTCCGCCATCAGCACCGAGAGCTTGACGAGCACCTCGGGTTGGGCAGGGATTTCAATGTCGAGGTTGCGCAGTTCGGGATCGACGGACATGGCTGGAGCCTCTTCAGGACGCGGTTGTTGCGATGCTACAGCGCGAGCAGCGTCCAGGCATCCCAACCCGTGCGCAGGATGAGGGCCCCCACCACCCCCAGAAAGACCGTCCGCACGAAGCCCGCGCCACGCGTCAGCGCGAGGTGCGTGCCCAGCACCGAGCCCAGCATGTTCGCCACCGCCATGGCCGCAGCCAGGCCCCACCACAGGTGACCGGTGGCGGCAAAGAGCGTCAGCGCTGCGGCATTGGTGGCCGTGTTCAAGAGTTTGGCGCTGGCGCTGGCGTGCAGGAAGTCGTAGCCCAGCACGCGCACCAGCAAGAAGACGAAGAAGCTGCCGGTACCGGGGCCGAACAGCCCGTCGTAAAAGCCGATGCCCAGACCGATGGCGCTGGCCACCAGGGCCTCGTGCCGTCCGGCCCAGCGCGGGGCGTGGGTGTGGCCCAAGTCCTTCTTGGCCAGGGTGTAGACCAGCACCGCCAGCAACACCAGCGGCAGCGCCACTCGCAGGCGCGTGGCGTCGATGTGCGTGACCGCCCAAGCCCCCAGGCCGCTGCCCGCCAGCGCGCAGGCGATGGCGGGCACCAAGGCCTGCCAGCGCAGATCGACCCGTCGCGCATAGCGCCAAGCGGCCAGGGCCGTGCCCCAGATGGCTGCGCCCTTGTTCGTGCCAAACAGTGTGGCCGGCGGCGTGCCCGGGTAGGCGGTGAACAGCGCCGGCACCAGCACCAGGCCGCCGCCGCCGGCGATGGCGTCGATGCAGCCGGCCAGCCAAGAAGCCGCGATGACCAGCAGGGTGTCGAGAGGGGTGTCCAACATCGGGCCGCGACTCTACGCCCGAGCCTCGTCAAGAATGGGCCCCATGAACCCTCGCACCCCCACCCACGCCATCGAGCCTCAGTTTCTCTCCCGATGGAGCCCCCGCGGCTTTGACGGCCAGCCCCTGCCCGAGTCCGAGGTGCTGCGCTGCCTGGAGGCCGCCCGCTGGGCCCCCAGCAGCGGCAACAGCCAACCGTGGCGCTATGTCGTCACCCTCAACGGCACGCCCGCCTTTCAAGCCGTGTGGGCCGGCTTGGCCGAGGGCAACCGCGTGTGGGCGCATCGCGCCGGCGCGCTGCTGGTGGCCTGCAGCCTGACCTCGTCCCTCAAGCGCGGCGAGCGCAAGCCCTTGGGCGCCAGCGCTTTCGACGCTGGCGCTGCCTGGATGAGCCTGGCCCTGCAGGCCCAGGCCCAGGGCTTGGCGGCGCACGCCATGGGCGGCTTTGACGCGGCCACCGTGGGTGCCGCCATCGGCCTGGGCGAGCATGCGCGCATCGACTGCGTCATCGCCCTGGGCCGCCCGGACCCCCAAGCCCCGCTGAGCGCCGAATTGCGCGAGCGCGAAACGCCCAACGACCGCCTGCCCCTGGCCGACTGGGTGCGCCTGGACCGCTGGACGTTTCCCGAAGCCTGATCGCGCGTCGCGGCAAGCTCACCAGATCTTGATGCGCTGCGCCGGCGGTTTGTGCATGCCGTCGCCTTCCCGGGTGCCGAAGGCCTCGTGGAAGCCGTCGTGGTTGATGGCGGCGCCGTTGGCGCGGAACACCGGGGGCGAGTGCGGGTCGGTGGTCAGCAGCTGCAGGATGCGGTTTTCGCGCGCCTTTTCGCGCCAGGCCTGCGCCCAGCCGTAAAAGAAGCGCTGCTCGCCCGTCAGCCCGTCGATCAGCGGCGCTGGCTGGCCGCCCAGGCTCTTCACGTAGGCCTTGTGGGCGATTTGCAGGCCCGACAGGTCGGCGATGTTCTCGCCCAGCGTGAGCCGGCCGTTGAGCTTCTTGCCCGGCAGCGGCTCGTAGCTCTCGTACTGGGCCACCAGCTGCTCGCCCAGGCGGTTGAAGGCCTCGCGGTCGGCGTCGGTCCACCAGTTGCGCAAGGCGCCGTCAGCGTCGAACTGGCTGCCCTGGTCGTCGAAGCCGTGGCTGATCTCGTGCCCGATCACCGCGCCGATGGCGCCGTAGTTGGCGGCGTCGTCGGCCTGCATGTCGAAGAAGGGCGGGCGCAGGATGGCCGCGGGGAACACGATCTCGTTGGCCAAGGGGTTGTAGTAAGCGTTCACCGTTTGTGGCGTCATGCCCCACTCGGTCTTGTCCACCGGCTGGCCCGCCTTGGCCACTTGGCGCGCCCACTCAAAGCGCGCGGCGCGCAGGCCATTGCCCAGCGCGTCCCCTGGTTTCACCAGCAGCGCGCCGTAGTCGCGCCATTTTTCGGGGTAACCGATCTTGATTTGGTAGCTGGCCAGCTTGGCGCGGGCGCGGGCCTTGGTTTCGGGGCCCATCCAGGTCAGGCCGTCCAGGCTGTCGCCGTAAGCAGCCAGCAGGTTGCGCACCAAGGTGACCATGCGCTGCTTGGCCGCGGGCGGAAAGTGTTCGGCCACGTAGAGCTGGCCCAGGGCCTCGCCCAGCGCGCCATTGACCTGCTCGATGCCGGCCTGCCAACGCGGCTTGGGCTCGGTGGTCCCCTTCAGCGCGGTGCCATGGAAGCCGAAGTTCGCATCCCGGAAGGCCTTGGGCAGGGTGTCGGCCGTGGCGTCGATCCAGCGCAGCTGCAGGTAGTGGCGCCACTGCGCCATCGGCGCTTCGGCCACCATCTGGGCCACGGCCGTGGTGGTGCTGGGCTGCGACACCGACAGCTTGGGCGTGCCGCCCAGGCCCGCGGCTTGCAGGAACGCCGGCCAATCCAGACCGGGCGCCAGTGCCGCCACCGATTCCGGCGTGTGCGGGTTGTAGAGCTTCACCATGTCGCGGTTGTCCACCTTGTCCCAATGCGCCGCGGCGATTTGGCGCTCCAGCGCCAAGGTGTCGTCGGCCGCCTGGGCGGGGTTCTTCATCCCCGCCAGGGTGGCGATCTTGACCAGGTAGGCGCGGTAGTCCTTCAGCGCCTTGGCGTAGCGCTCGTCATCGGCCTTCAGGTAGTAGTCGCGGTCGGGCAGCCCCAGGCCGCCTTGCCAGGTCAGCGGGCGGTTGATGCCGGGCTCTTTGAAGTCGGCCATCACCCCCAGGCCGATGGGCGTGTTCAGCACCCCCTGCACTTGACCCAGGTAGCGCGACAAGTCGGTGCGCGTTTGCAGTCGCTCCACCTCGGCCAGCAGGGGGCGCAGGGGCGCGAGGCCGGCGCGGTCGATGCCGGCAGTGTCGGTGTAGGCCTTGTAGAAGTGGGCCACCTTCTCGGCCACGCTGGCCTTGGCCTGCGGCGTACGCGCCAGGCGCTCCACGATGGCCTTGATGTGGCGGTCGCTCTGGTCCGACAGCTGCACGAAGGTGCCGTACTCCGCCTTGTCCGCCGGGATCGGCGTCTGGGCCAGCCAGCCGCCGTTCACGGCGCGGAACAGGTCGTCCTGCACGCGCACGGCGGGGTCCATGCCGCTGCGGTCGATGCCCGAGCGCAGGGGGGTCGCCGGGGCTGGCTGGGCCGACAGGGCGAAGGAGGCGGCCAGCAGGGAAGCGGCCAGCGCCGTGCGGTGCAGGGCGCGCAGGGGGCGGAGGGAAGGCCTCATGGTCGTGCGTGGGCGGGCGGGCGCCACGGGGGTGGTTGTGCTTCGCAGCCTAAGGGTGCCCGCGGCACCTGCCGGAACTCACCCCGGGTTGAACCCGAGCGGCCGTTGGGTGGCGCGTGCGGGCCGCTGCCCCGCTCACAGCGCCTTGGGGCGCGTGGCGTCCGACGGGTTGGCCATCCAAGCTTGCAGCTCCGCCACCCGCGCGTGTTTGGGTGCCAGCGCCAGAAAGGTTTTGTAAGCCGCTTGGGCTTTGGCCTCGTCGCCTGCTTGCAGGCGCGCGTCGCCGAGGTTGAGCCATGCCAGCGAGCGGCTGGCGTCCATCTCAACGGCCCTCTCGAACCAGCCCGCGGCCTCGGCGAACTGGCCGCGGCGGTACAGGACGAAGCCGAGGTTGTTGGCGGCCAGGGCGAACTGGGGCTGCAGTTGCAGCGATTCCTTGAATGCGGCTTGGGCCTCGTCGTAGCGGCGCTCGCGGTAGAGCTGCAGGCCGCGGTCGTTGGCGCGCTGGGCGGCCACGCGGGCGCCGGGGTCGACGCGGGCGGTGGTGGCGGCCAGGGCTTGGTCTTTGCCGTCCAGGCCCTTGATGGTGACCTGCACGGCGCCGCTGCCGCTGCCGGCCGGGCTGGCCTGGCGGCCGGCGGTGCTGGCTTCGTCCAGCTTGGCGGCCAGTTGGCTGGCCTGGTCGTCCAGCTGGGCCACGGCGCCGCTGAGCGCCGGCTCGCTGAGCAGCGGCAGCTCGAAAACGAACTCGCCGCCCTCGCTGCCCGGCAGGCTGCCAAAGGCGGGCGTTTGCCGCGCGATGGCGGCCACCGCGGGGGCCACGTAGGCGGCCAGCTCGGTGGCGGTGATGAGGCCGTCGCCGTTCAGGTCGGCCTTGCCATTCAGCGCTTGCAGCAGCGTCCAGGTGAAGACCGAGTGACCGCCCGGGCCGTCGTCGGCCACCTGCTGGTCGGCGCCACCGGCGGTCATCATTTGGCGGCCGATGCGGCGGGCGTTGGTGCGGGCGAAGTTGCTGTCCGCGGCCACGCTGCCGGCGCGCGTCAGGCCCAGACCGGAGTAGCAGGCGTCGATGATGAACAGCGCGTGTTTGGCGGTGATGGCCTCGGCCACTTCCTGCAGCTGGGGCATGGCGATCGCGTCGGTCTGCAGGTCGTTGAGGCCGGCGTCCACCGGCACGATGTAGCCGACTTCGCGGCCGCTGGGCAGGCGGCGCGTGCTGCCGTGGCCGGCGAAGAAGACGAACACGCGGTCGTCGCGCTTCACGCGCTTGGCGTCGCCGAAACGTTCGTTCAAGGCCTTCAGGATGTTGGCGCGGGTGGCCTCGGCATCGGTCAGCAGGGTCACGTTGTCCGGCCTGAAGCCGAAGCGCGCGACCAGGGCCTCGCGCATGGCTTGCGCGTCCCGCACGGCATGCGCGAGCTTGGGCCAGGCGGTGTAGCCGTTGATGCCGATGACCAGGGCATGGCTTTCGCGGTAGAGCTCGCCGGGCGCCGGGGGTGGGGGCGCTGGGCGGTCGCCTGCGACGACGAACTGGCCGTCTTTCCAGCTGGCGAAGCGCCAACCGTCGGCGGCCAGTTGGTCCAGCACAAGGGGCAGGGCCTGCACGGTTCGGGCGTGGATGTCGTGGAACAGCACGATGCCGCGCTGCTGCTTGTCCAACTCGCCCAGCACGCGCGCAGCGATGCTCTTGGGGATGGGATCGCTCCAGTCCAGCGAGTCCACGTTCCACATCATCGAGCGCAGCTTCAGGGCCTCGATGGTGGACAGGGCCCCGCTGTTGCGCGCTCCGTAGGGGAAGCGGAACAGCCCGTCGCCGTTGCGACCGGCGGCATCCAGCAGCGCCTCGGTGTTGGCGGCCTCTTCCTTGACCTTGACGAGCTCGAACTTGCTCATCAGCCCGTGGGTGAAGCTGTGGTTGGCGATTTGGTGCCCAGCCGCCAGCACGCGCTTGGCCACCGCGCTGCCTTGGCCCGGAACGGGCCGACCGTCGGCGCCCACCTTGCCCAGGTTCTGGCCGAGTTGGAAGAACACCGCAGGCGCTTGGTAGCGCTTGAGGATGTCCAGAATCTCGTCGGTGTAGCGGGCGTGGGGCCCGTCGTCAAAGGTCAGCAGCACGGTCTTGGGCGGCAGCTTGTCGCCGAAGACCTCACGCTCTTTGACGGCGCCACCCCGCAGGCCGTTGGATGGGCTTGGGGCGCTGGCGGTCAGGGGTTCGGGCGCCAGATCGGCCGCGGCTGGACGCTGGGCGCTGTGCTGCTGGAGCACCGCCTCGCGCGTGTGCAGGGCTTTCAGCTTGGCGACGTAGTCGCTCCACTTTTCGCGCTTGAGTTCGATGCTGCGCTTGGCAAAGCCCCCGAAAACCTCCTTCAGTTCTTGCTCGTAGGCCTTTTGCACCTCGCCCAAGGTGTCGATGTCTTCCTGCGCTCGACGCGCGAGCTTGATGCCGTCCAGCGTCTGCGCGGCCCTCAGCCCCGTGGCCAATTGCTCCAGCACTTCTTTGAAGGCCAGCCGGTCGGCGTCGAACCAGCTGGGCTCGCTTTCGATGCGCGTCAGCAGCGCGGCGGTGGCTTCCAGCGCCTCGGGCTTCAGTGCCGCCTCGGCCAGCGCTTGCTGGCGCTGCAGCAGCTCATGAAACAGCTGTTGCCCCAGGGCCTGCACTTCGCGGCGCTGGGCGGGCGCCAAGGCGGCTTCGCCGTCCATCAGCACGATGATCTGGCGGTGCAGGGACAGCAGGGCATCGGCCTGCCCGCGCAACTGCGCGGTGGCCGTGGCGTCTTGCTGCGCCGACGCGGCGGGCAAGGCCGCCGGCACCTCGGCTGACTTTTGGCAGCCGGTCAGCCAGAGCGTGGCCGCCAGCAGCGAGGCGACTGAGCGCCAAGTGGGCCGGCGAGGGGCGGGCGGGCGGGCCGTCGGGGGACGCAACATGGGGCGGGCTGGTTCGGTGAGTTCGGCGCCATTGTGGGGTGGAAGGGGGCACCGCTTCCGCCGCCCTGAAAGGCCTGCACCTCTTCACCCTGGGGCCTCTCGCCGATGTGTCGATCTCTGAAGGGGATGAGCCACGGTGCCCTGAACCCCGTTGGCGACAGGCGACCTGTAAAGCCCGAACCAACGTGAAAAGATGGCGAGCGCTCGGCGTTGCGCTCCGCACAATCCCACGAAGCTGGCGTTGGCGCGGCGGCGCCTCGGGGCGGGTCGCCCATGAAGGGAGGGTCATGAAGATTCAGTCATCGAGCTTGACGGGCGGGAAGGTCCAGCATGGTGGCGTGCTGGATGGCTTCCATCCGTCCGTGCTGCAGGCCATGGTCGGCCAGCCTTGGAAGGCGGATGAAGGACTTTGGCTGGATGTGGAAGACCCGGACCCGGCAGTGTTCGCGTTGCTGGGCCAGTGGCTGCACCTGTCCCCGCAACTGATCACCGAGCACTTTGCAGGCTACGGAAACCCGCACCTGTATTTTCAAAACTGCGTCTTGTTCCGCACGGAGCGGGTTTTCTATCACTTTGAAACCGAGCGTTGTTCGAGCCGGAATCTGTGCGGAATTTTGACGGGTGGTGTTTTGATCACCTTGCACCCGCCCACTTTGTCGCGCATGGTGGGCCATGTTTTTGCCACGATGGAGGCGCGGGGCGCTGAAGTGCTTTGCAAGGGACCCAGCGCTGTGCTGCCTTTGTTGTTCGATGAATTGATCGAGGATTACAAGCCGGTGCTGGAGGATTGGCAAAACGAAATCGACCAATTCGAGCAGGACTCCTTGCACAACACATCGGGGCAAATGTTGTCGGAGATCTTGCGGTTCAAGAAGTTGGTCACGCAGTTGCGTCACTCGTTCAACAAGGTCTACCGCGACCAGCGCCGACTTTTGATTGCCTGCCCGGAGGCCTTTCTGGGAGCGGCCAACCGCTCTCAACTGGGCCAGTCCGTCAACCGCTTGGGCCGGTTGTTGCTGGAGGTGGAAGAGATTCGCCAGCACACGTCGTCGGCTTACCAGGTGTATGCAGCGGCGCTGAGTTTGGAAATGACACGATCGTCGAACCACATGAATCGAATCATGGAGCGGCTCGCCATCGTCACCTCCATATTCATGCCCTTGACCTTCATCGTGGGTGTGTACGGCATGAATATTCCGGACATGCCGGAGCTGCATTTCCAGGGTTTTTACTTCGCGCTCTGGCTGGTGATGTTGTCGATCGCCGGCGGCCTGCTCTATTTCTTCAAGAAAATGCGTTGGTACTGAGTCGGACTTGCAAAATCCAGTTCCACCCGAACAGGCGGTGTTGAAGTGGCGGGGGATTGGGCGGTGATCAAGTTGCCGAGCCCTGAGGCGATCCGAGCGTCGGCCGAGTCAGGGCGGCGGCATACACGGCCAGGCCAGTC
>NZ_JAPZSY010000106.1 GCF_027532025.1 Inhella sp.
GCGTACACGAACCACAAGTACGACGCCTTCGACTACAACGCCGTGAGCCCCGAATTCGGCACGCGCGACGACGTCAAGGCCTTGGCCAAGGACGTGCACGAGCGCGGCATGAAACTGGTGCTGGATGGCGTGTTCAACCACATGGGCCGCAACTCGCCCAAGTTCAAAGACGCCGAGGCCAACCCCAAGAGCCCTTGGCGCGACTGGTTCTACTTCGGCCCCCAGTACCCGGGCGGCGCGCGCTCGTGGTGGCTGGCCGAGAACCTGCCCGAAATCAACTTGGAGAACCCCGCCGTGCGCGACCACGTGTACGCCGGGAAAGACTCGGTGGTGCGCGGCTACCTAAGAGACGGCGTGGACGGCTGGCGCCTGGACGTGGCCGTGGATATCGGCTTCGAGCACCTGCACGGACTCACGCGGGCGGCGCACGCCGAGAAACCCGGCTCGCTGGTGGTGGGCGAGATCGCCAACTACCCCAAAGAGTGGTTCCCCGCGGTGGACGGCGTCATGAACTTCACCCTGCGGGCTGTTCTGTTGCGCCTGGTGGAGCAAAAGATCGAGCCGCAGCACGCCGCGCGCATGATCGACCGCATGGTGCGCGAATCCGGCATCGAACCCATGCTCAAGAGCTGGCTCATGCTGGACAACCACGACGAGCAGCGCATCGCCACCCGCGTGCCCGACGAGGCCCAGCGCCGCCTCGCCCAGGTGCTGCAGTTCACCCTGCCCGGCGCGCCCAACGTCTACTACGGCAGCGAGCTGGGCATGACCGGCGGCGGCGACCCCGAGATGCGCGCCCCCATGCGCTGGGACTGGGTGCGCGACGACAACCCCACCTTGCGCTGGACGAAGCAATTGATCCAGCTGCGCAAGCAGCACCGGGCGCTGCGCGTGGGCGATTTCCGCCTCGTCGAAAGCAACCGGCTGTTCGCCTTCGAGCGCCACACCGACCGCGCGGCCGACACCGTGGTGGTGGTGATGAACCCCACGTCCCAAACCGTGCGCGAAACCGTGCTCGTGGCCAACGCCAAGCTGATGAACAACTGGATGCTGGTCGACCAACTCGGCGGCGGGCCCAAGCAAATGATCGTGACCGGTCTGCTCGACCTCGAACTCCCTCCCGGCGCCTTCCGCGTCTACGTGCCCGAGCTCAGCCCGGGCGGCGGTTACAGCGCCTACAAACGAGTGCAGTGATGAAACTTTGGACCCTGGGCCTGGCCCTCGCCCTCAGCGCCGTGGGCGCTTCTGCCCAAGCCGCCTGCACCCAGGCGCCGCTGAAAGGCCGCGACGCCTACGTGCGCGGCAGTTTGAACGGCTGGGCCGCCGACGAGGCCTGGCGCATGGCCTGGCGCTGCGACCACTACGAGCTCATCGCCGCACCCAAGGGCGAGCACCAGTTCAAGTTGGCCGACGACGACTGGAGCGCCGACGCCGATTGGGGCGCCGAGCCTGGCGCCCGCGCCCGCCCGGTGCGCGCGGAGGGCAACGCCCTGTTCCTGCGCGGCTCGCCCCTCGAAGCCCATTTCGACGGCACGCCCAAGCGCTTCGAGCTGCGCTTCGCCCAAGGTCTGACCCAACCCCGATTCCGCATGAGCGACTGCCAAGCCAAGCCGCCCCTGGGCGACACCCAGCTGTACCTGCGCGGCACCATGAACAACTGGGCAGCGCTGGACGACTACGCCTTCCGCTGGCACTGCGACGCCTACGTGCTGAACGTCGACCTCAAGAACCGCCACGACTTCAAGATCGGCGACGCCGCTTGGGGTAAGCCCAGCATCGTGGCCGCCAACGCCGCGGGAGAGGCCGCCACCGAAGCCCAAGGTGGCAACGGCAACTTCCAGCGCAGCTTCCAGGGCGAGCACACCCTGACCCTGCGGTTCGAC